>NZ_JBJUDF010000081.1:0-21849 GCF_046067725.1 Planktothrix sp. | reverse complement strand
ACTCGGACAAAACTGGGTGTAGCGAAACATCTTCTCAGCCCGGTCTTCAATATTGATGGGGGTTTCACAGATTAAGACTTCCCAAACTTTTTTTCCTTCTTCGTCCCGCAGGGGGCGACTATAAAAATCGAGTTCCCAAATCGTTGATTTCATTGATGGTTAGATTCTATTGCATTAAGTTTACTTTCATCTTAATTCCTATTGCCCGTTCCCTTTTATATCTAAAACTGGGTCAAACAGACCCCAAAAAACTCGACTTGATAAAGGGCTGAAATTGTTAGAGATTAAAGCTTACAGTTCTTGATGCGAGAGAAGAAAAACACCACACAACCCAAAACCCACCAACCCGCCACCCTGACCCAGAGTAACCGCACGACGGCAACAAGGGAGGTGGCCTACGGGAGCTTGCAATGTAAAGAGCAGGTCATCGTACACCTTCCAACGGCCGTTCTTTCTCCATCCTACACGATCGCCTAGTTTCTCTTCTGTCTCCCAGTCTACCTTACCTCCGACTTCCAGCCAAATGTTTTTCTGGACACTGAAGCCAAAGCGACCCTGACTATATTTTACCCATAACTGATCAATGGTGCATAAATCCTCACGGGGAAAATTATGAATATCTTCATACCTTAACCATCCCTCATGATTTCTTCCGGCTGCTTCTAACATTTTATGAGCCGTTTCTTGGTCAGCTTCTTTCCACTTTCCAGCTTTCAAAAGTTGTTCTAATTGATGATAATCAACCCCTCTCTCTGACTTTAATTCTGTATATCGTTGGGGAATCTGAACCGGTTGGGGTTGAGTGTCTAATAATCTCAAAAACTCCGCCATTGTTTGAGGACGTTGTTCCGGTTCTAACCCTAAGCCTTTCAAAATAGCATCATTAATTTTATTACTAATTCTAACCAGCTTATTAGGGGGGATTAAGGCTTGATTTTTCAACTTTCGAGTTAAAGCCTGGGTTGGTAATTTCCCCGTAATCGCATAATATAAAGAAGCCGCTAAACAATAAACATCAACCGTCGGTTTCCCACTTCCTTCTAAAAATTGTTCATAGGGGGCAAAATTCAAATTAGCCGGATGTTTTGAACTCATCACTTTGGGCATAATTTCCGCCGCTAGTCCAAAATCAATTAACACAGCCGAGGTATTATTCCTTAACAAAATATTCCCCGGATGGGCATCTCGGTGAATAATTCCAGCGTTATGAACCATCACCAAAGCATCAGCAATTTGACGAATAATATTAACCGCTTCTGCTTCTGATAACCGACCATTATTTTGCACAAATTCCCATAAACTCTGCCCCACAATTAAATCCATGACTAAGCAGTGAAGACCATTTTCCTCAAATAAATCACTGACTCGGACAATATGGGGATGGGAATTTTGACAAAGTGTGGCTAAGGTTTTACCTTCTTGAATAAAGCGTTGAACATATTTAGGATATTCCGGGTCATTTTGCAGACCAGCATTGGGAGTTTTCAGAACCACTTGATGACCTAATTGTAAATGTTTGGCTTTGTAGGTCATGCCAAACCCCCCTTGTCCCAGAATTGTTTCAATAATATAGGGACGTTCACGCAACTGATAGCCTGGTATCCACATGAGAATTTTAAATGTGAGTCGATAAATCTATTATAAACGATTGCACTTTCAAACAAACACCTAGAAACCGGGTTTCTACCTTAACTGTTGTTAGTAACAAAAAGATAGAATAAGAAACCGGGTTTCTGACCTCTAATTGTGCTAAATTAAGACTATGGCTAAAAACAGTGAAGGATATAAAATTGTTAGTGACAACCGTAAAGCTCGCTATCTCTACGAAATTTTAGAAACGTATGAGGCGGGAATTGTCCTCCAGGGCACGGAAGTCAAATCGATACGGGCGGGTAAGGTTAACCTGCAAGATGCCTATGCCTTAATTCGGGGCGGTGAAGCCTGGCTATTGAATGCCCATATTTCACCGTTTGAGAAAGCCAGTGGTTATTTTAACCATGATACCCGTCGTACCCGTAAATTATTGTTACATAAAGAAGAAATTAATAAACTGTTAGGACAAGTTGAACAAAAAGGATTAACTTTAGTTCCATTAAAAATGTATCTGAAAAACGGACGAGTTAAGGTTGATATTGCCGTCGGACGTGGGAAGAAACTCCACGACAAACGAGAAGATATTCGCCAAAAAGATGATAAACGAGCAATGGAACGGGCAATGAAGCGTTATTAAATAATTAGGGAACAGGGAACAGGGAACAGGGAATAGGATTTTGTAGAGACGCGCCATGGCGCGTCTGTCCCGTAGGGCTGTATAAAAACGAACATTAATTCTTTTTTTTATAAGCTACATACTGTTTTTTAGGAGGTAGAACCTCCTGAATGGTATTCCCAGGCGGGAGCCTGGGAACGAGAGGGGGTTAGCGTTTAACTAACTTTTTGCTAAGTTTGCGGAGACGAATCGACTGGGGTGTGACTTCCACCAATTCATCGGGGCCAATATATTCTAAAGCTCGTTCTAAACTCATATCTACAGGAGTTTGTAACTGAACCAGTTCATCCCCGGTTGCTGACCGATGGTTGGTTAACTGTTTGGTTTTGCAGACATTCAGTTCTAAATCTTGGGGACGGTTGTGTTCACCGACAATCATCCCTTTATAAACTTTAGTTCCTGGATGAATAAAGAACACCCCTCGGTCTTCGGCGTTTTTCATCGCATAGAAGGTACTCACCCCTTCTTCAAAGGAAATCAACACCCCATTACGCCGCGCTTCAATATCCCCAGATAAGGCGCGATATTCAAGGAAACTATGGTTCATAATACCTTCGCCACGAGTCATCCGCATGAACTCGCCTCGGAACCCAATTAAACCCCGTGCGGGTACCACAAATTCTAACTGAGTCCGACCATTTCCACCCACAAACATATCCTGCATTTCGGCGCGACGTTGACCCAAGCGTTCAATACAGCTACCCACGCCATCTTCAGGAACGTCTAACACCAAAAGTTCATAGGGTTCATAGGGTTGACCGTTGACTTCCCGATAAATCACCTGGGGTTGGGAAACTTGAAACTCGTAACCTTCCCGACGCATATTTTCAATTAAAATACCGAGGTGCAGTTCTCCTCGTCCTGAGACTAAGAATTTATCTGGGGAGTCGGTTTCTTCTACACGGAGGGCGACGTTGGTTTCTAATTCTCGCATTAAGCGATCACGAACTTGCCGCGAGGTGACAAATTTGCCTTCTTGACCTGCAAACGGTGAGTCATTCACCGAGAAAGTCATTTGTAAAGTGGGTTCATCGACTTTAATTAACGGTAATGGTTGAGGTTCATTGGGACAGGTAATGGTTTCCCCAATATTGGCATCGCTAAACCCAGCCACCGCGATAATATTTCCAGCAGAAGATTCTTCCAGGTCAATGCGTTTTAACCCTTCAAACCCCATTAATTTGGTAATTTTGCCCTTAACAATACTACCATCTTCTTTAATTAAGGCTGCTTGTTGTCCGGCTTTAATGACTCCATTATGAATTTTACCAATCACAATGCGTCCGACATATTCGGAATAGTCGAGGGTGGTGACTTGCAATTGTAACGGTTTGTTCACATCCCCGACAGGTGCGGGAACGTATTCGAGGATAGCCTCAAACAACGGCTGCATATCGGTGCTTTCGTCTTCTAGTTCCCGTTTGGCAAACCCGCCTAAACCGGAAGCGAATAGATAGGGGAACTCGCATTGGTCATCATCAGCGCCGAGTTCGAGGAATAAGTCTAAGACTTTATCAACGGCGGTGTGAGGGTTAGCACGAGGACGGTCAATTTTATTAATGACAACAATTGGCCGTAACCCTTTTTCTAAGGCTTTTTTCAGCACAAAGCGGGTTTGGGGCATGGGCCCTTCGTTGGCATCAACGATTAAAATACAACCGTCTACCATTCCTAACACCCGTTCGACTTCGCCACCAAAGTCCGCGTGTCCAGGGGTATCGATAATATTAATAATGGTGTCTTTATAACGAACGGCGGTATTTTTGGAGAGGATGGTAATTCCCCGTTCCCGTTCAATATCATTAGAGTCCATGACGCAATCTGGAATGTCTTCCCCTTCACGGAAAATGCCAGATTGCTTGAGGAGTGCGTCCACTAGGGTTGTTTTACCGTGATCGACGTGAGCGATAATAGCGACGTTGCGAATGGGGAGAGACATAGGATTGGGTTTTGTAACCGAGTTTTGCAAGAAATTGAAAAAAATTTCAAATATCTTAACAATTATAGCAGGGAACCGGGAGCACTGGACAGCTTAACGGGAAGAAAAACTATTGCGGATCTCAGGAGAGATATTTTTGATTCTGAGCCTGTCATTGTAAACTTGTCATTCTGAGCAGCGCAAAGAATCTCTACTCTCTCTCAAAACTCCACAGAGAACCTTCGTTTCACTCAGGATGACATTGATCAGCAATTACACTTTTATAATATTAAACAAACAGATTCCGGCCATTCTCGACACCAAGATTTCATTTCACTGACAATAGGAAGATGAATTTGATTCCAACTAAATAAACCGGGGTTAATTTCAGGATAGGAACCCAGATGAAATTGAACCTCTCCTGGGGAAAAACCGCTTTCTACAAATTTAAAGGTTAATGCTGAGGGATGAACTTGTTGTTTGAGTTGGTTTCTCAACCAATTTCTATGGATGATTCCTGTGTAGGTACTGCGAAAACTTCCAGCAAATTTTTGACAATTCCACATCACCAAATTACAAATTAATCCAAGAGTTTGTTCATCGGTAAAGGGTAATTCTTTAAATTCTTTTAAAAAGTGTTTGATAATAAATTGATCAATAAAAATACTATTTTTATAAAATTTTAGGATGGGATTAAAAAAATCCATATTTTCAGATTCATCTGTACAAATTAATAACCGTTCTTCAGGAGGAAAAATTTCTTTTAAGGTTTTTAAAACTAAATAGGGATGATCTTCTTCTCGATGGGGAATACAGTTCCGATAATCTGTTAAACGAATATGAATCCCATTATATTGTCCGAGGGTTTGAGAAATTTTATCGGCTAAATTACGATAAATCGGTTTAAATTGAATTGCTTCCATCAACGAATAGAGGGAAGGTGACGGAAGATAAAAAAATCGGGAATAATAAGCTAAGTTACAAGTGCTAAACTGTAAAATATCCTGTTCTACATCCTGTACAATTATTCGATTTTCAGCAAAACTTGATAATACTTTAGGGTTAATGGTAATATTATTAGGGACAAAAACCGCATTCACTAATCTAACATCACTGTGATAATGGCTGAGATTTTTTCCTTGGGTTTCTTGTAAAAATTCTGAATAAGTTAAAATAGGAATCGGAAGTTGATCAACTAAATCTAAAATGGTGGGTAATTGATCAATATTAATAATATGTTTCCGACTTTCGGGAACCGATAAAAAATATCCACCCCGTACAGGTAGAATATTTTTTTCTTCTCCCACTGAACCGTAAAAGACTAATTTCCGTTGGGTTAAATACGCTAATCCTACAGCTATTTCTAATCCCATTAAGTTATTATTTAAACCGGATTCATAATCTTTATATAACAAATAACGTGAGGTCATGGAATTGAACGTTAAGAGAGTTTAGCAGAAGATAAGTTTAATAGTTTACCTTGAGCAGATTCTAAAATAGCATCTCGGATAAAAGCAGTTGCTTCCAAAATTTCTAGTCCAATTAATTCTCCCTCTGCATTTAATTCGGCTGTCATATTAGGGCTGATTTCAATACTTCCCATTTCCGGTTCATCCGAAAATTTCAAATGCAGAATATCTTCTTGTTCAAAATAAGTCATTTTTGTCGGATTCATAGATTACAAATCTCCCAGTTTTTAAACGAAATCGAACTTGTTGCCGAGTGGTTACATGAATCGTCACAGGCATGATTGCATCTGAGTTTTCTTCATAAGGGATGAGAACCAAGTCATTATTGTGTTTACCCAATACCACCAAACGGCCTGTAGAACTATCATAATACTTTTCTGCTGAAAACCTCAAAATTTCTTCAACTTGTCTGAGATCAAAGCCTCTTAATGTAACTCGATACTGAATATAATCAGACCAGATAATTTTTTTAACCATGAACTATTCTACTCTGATTCTAGTCTATCATATAAACGAATATTTTTTAATCAAATTTGAGTTGTTCTTTCTGGTTGAGAACTATAATTTAATAAAATGCGATCGCAAAAAAACATTGTTCCCGCCGCCACACAAACTGGAATTGCTAATAAATTTAAAAACGGAATCACCACTAATCCAAAACAAACTAAGGCAAAACTACCACTGGCGGGAAACGTTCTAAGAATCATCTTTAATTTCTCTCTAAATCTAAAGCGTCTTCTTTCCATTGGAGAATCTAAAAAATCTAAACAAACAATCGTTGAAGCTAAAGCAATTCCTCCGAAGGTAAACAATAATGTTCCAAAACCAGGGATAAAATTCAATAAAAGTAAAGGGACTCCGATTAAAATTTGTAACCCTATTTTCTTTAATTCATATAAAATGGCTCGTCCAATATCCTGAATGGAACTGGTGAGGGTTTGGGGAGGTAATACCGCAGGTTGACCCGTTTGCAGTTCTTCAACTTTTTCTGAGAGTTGACCATACCAAGGTGCTCCTAAAATTCCTCCAAACTGTAATAATAAAAACCCAATAATCAATAACAGTCCGGTAACTAACCCCACCCTTAATAGCCATCCTAAAAGATTGGCTAAAATCTCTAAATAGTGTAGCCATTGCGGTAAATTAGCGACCCATTCATCAATTTTACTGTCTAACATTAGGACTGTTTTATTAATTTGATTTAATCCGGGTAATAATAATCCAAAATAGAGAAAAATCCCAACCATAAAATTAACAATAACTGGAAAAATAACATATCCTCTTAAGGAAGGATTGTGATAAAATAACTGTAAAGCTTTTAAGGGATAGATTGCACCTGTAATTAAACCCAGGGGTTTTTCCCACCAAGAAATAGAGGATTTTAAAGAATTTTGAGTCATAATTTGCTGGAAAAAATAAGATTAATTATTCCTCCTTCCCTGATTGGAAAGGAGGCTAAGAAGTTAGGTTTTGGGGTTGACCATGAATATAAGAAATCACCTTGAGGTTTCAACCTACCTTTGGCGGTTAAATTTTCCAAACCCAACCATAGGGGTCAGGTACTTTCCCAGTTTTAATCGCTTCTAATTGTTCTAAAATGGATTGACCATATTTGCGTTCAGAAATCGGGGGTAAAATTAAATCTCGTCCTTGATATCCAATTTTAGAAACATGGGCAATAGTTGCAGCAGTTCCCATTCCAAAGGCTTCTTGTAAAATTCCTTTGTCATAAGCTTCTGCTACTTCTTCAATAGGAATTAATCGTTCTTCGACTTTAACACCTTGATCTCGGAATAACGTTAACACGCTATCGCGCGTAATACCTTCTAAAATTGTTCCCGTTAATTGCGGTGTTACCACGACATTATCAATCACAAAAGCTAAATTCATCGTACCGCATTCTTCGACATATTTTTTGTGAATGCCATCGAGCCAAATTACGTTATCATACCCTAATGCTTTAGCTTCTTTATCTGCTAATAAACTGGCTGCATAATTTCCAGCACATTTTGCCGCACCTGTTCCTCCTTCACAAGCTCGAATATATTTATCCGTGACAATTAATTTAACCGGTTCAGAATAATAAGCTCCTACTGGACAACTCATAATAATTAAAGTATAATGAGTTGAGGGTTTTAACCCAATAAATTCATCGGTGGCAAAATACAACGGACGAATATATAAACTGCCTTCTGATTCAGGAATCCAAGCAGAATCTAAACGAATTAATTCCCTTAATCCTTCCATAAAAATTTCTTCAGGAATGGGGGGCATACACAATCGGTGAGCCGATTTGTTAATTCGTCTAAAATTAGCATCGGGTCTAAAAATTAACGTTTCTCCCGTTGCACTTTTATACGCTTTCATCCCTTCAAAAACAGCCTGACCATAATGTAGAACTGCCATTGCTGGAGTCATGGTCAAGTTACTATAGGGCATGATTTTTAGATCTTGCCAAGTTCCATTATCATAAGTAGCAATAAAAATATGATCACTGAAAATTCGACCAAAGGGAATATGATGTAAGGGTTCTGAAGGAAGTCGGGAATGTTCAGTTTTCTGAATGTTAAGTTGGTGAGTCACTGTTTCCATTGTCGCTTGAGTTGTTAGAATTATGAGTTTTTACAGGATAACGCTTTTCGAGTCTTAGGAAACTCCAACCTCCCTAGTCTTAATGATCTAATAATCAGAATAGGAATAGGGGGGTGGAATCTCATCTAAATTAATCACGATCATTTTTAGCAATCACCCAAACAGCATGAATGATACCGGGAATAAATCCAAGTAGAGTCAGCAGGATGTTCAGCCAAAATGCACCCCCAAAACCAACGGTTAAAAACACGCCCAAGGGGGGTAAGAAAATAGCAGCAATCAAACGGATCAGGCTCATATCACTTGATTATGATTTTTATTGATATTTTAGCAATTTTTTCATTTAGAATAGGTAAACTTCTATAAAATCTTAAACCTTATCCCCATGCTACTTGATCTTTTTCCATTTGAATTTCACCTTGACCCTACCCTGATTGCGGGTGCAACCCTATGGTCTTTAGCGTTGTATTGGGGATTCTCTCCCGTGAGCGAATGGGTCATACACCAATTAAATCGTTGGTTTAATTATGCAGAACGAATGTTATATACTTCGGAAGCGGAATATGAGCGCACCCGCAAAGCTCGAGAATCACAAAATGCCTTTTATGCGTCTTTGTTTAGTATTGTTCCCTTTTTAATTGTAGGAGCGTTATTGAATTGGGGGACTGAAATTGCTTTAGATAAAAGTTGGTCAATTAGTGTCGGAATTATTGCTTGTTTGAGTGGGGGAATTTATGAATTAGGGCGACAAGATGGCAAAAAAGGGATTAATTCTTAATCATGAATTTCACCATTGGGCATAATCGCCCCATGCAAAATTGCCCCTGCGGTATTGGAACTACTTAATTCGACACGAGTTAAATAGGTATAACTGAGATTAGCATTTTTTAAGTTAGTTCGAGCAATGGAGGCATCGGTTAAATCCGCTTGGGTTAAATTAGCAGAATTAAGGTTGGCTCGAGTTAAATCTGCCCGAACTAAATTGACTCGACTTAAATCCGCATTGCTTAAATTAGCATTACTGAGTTGAGCATCGGGAAGAATAGCATCACATAAAGAAACCCCCGGTAATTGAGCATCATTTAAAATGGCTCGTTCAAATTTAACTTTCCTTAAATTGGCGCCGATTAAGTTAGCTTCGGTGAGAACTGCTTCGGTTAAAAACGCCGATTGTAAATTAGATTGACTTAAGTTAGCTTGACTTAAAATCGCCCCTCGCAGGACGGTTTCTGTTAAATTAGCTCCACTTAAATTGGCTCTAGTTAAATCAGCCCCCGTTAAGTTTACTCCTTGTAAATCTGTTCCTCTTAAATCTGCTCCGCGTAAATTCACACTTTCATAAATTCGCGGTTCATATCGCAAATTAGCGCCTCGTAAACAAGCGCCTCTTAAGTCGGCTCCTTGTAAATTAGCACCTCTTAAATCTGCTTGAATTAAGTTAGCATCGAGTAAGGTTGCTAAGGTTAAATTGGCTTTACGAAAGTCTACACCTTGTAAAATGGTTCCATGAAATTCAGTATCGCTGAGGTTGGCTGCACTTAAGTTGGCTTTATTTAAAATCGCTCCATTAAACCGGACACCTCTGAGATTTGCCCGTGAAAAATTAACGCCATTCAAATAAGCTAAAACAAAATTGGCTCCTTGCAAATCTGAACCACTTAAGTTAGCACCAATCAAGTCCGCACGACTCAGTTCAGCACCTCTTAAATTAATTCCTTTAAAATTTTTGTGTCCCGCTCGATACTGTTCGAGTAATGTTTCCTCATCCATAGTTAATTATTGATAAGTCTCCGTATAGGTAAATTCTTGCACCCAAGCCATTGACTTATTGCCAGGAGTTCGAGCGTAAACTTTGACTTTTTGAATCGATTTGAGTTTCAAATCCAGAAGTTTTTGATAAACAAATGGGATCATAGAAGCTTGATTTGGCACTTGATCTGACTCTAGTATAATGTGCAAGCAAGCATCTTTTGACTTGGCGAGAGTGCTAATTCCTCTCGGTTTCAAAAATTGGCTAATCACCGTTGCGATCGCTTTTGCATGGCCTTGTCTCGCGAGTTCCATCAATTGGGGCTGAGTCAGTCGCTGTTGCAGATTATCGAGGTCGTCACCGCTATTGGCCATTACTGTCTTATTTAACAATAATCGTTGTTGTTCTTCAATTTCGGATTGATTGATCACAGTTCCTAAATCTTCAATTTTAGATTGCAAAAGATGAATATATTTTTTTAAAAATTTATATTTAATTTCTAATTTAACTTCAGTAGATTGGTGTTTTAAGGTTTCCTCCAGTGATAATTCTAAATGATTTAAAATAGTTGTTAATGGCACTAAACTATCAGCGATACTGTGGTTGATTTTCTCATCAGCTTCTAACTCTAAGCGTTGCTTTTGTTGATAAATTGGATCATTCAGATGTTCAGCCTCTCTTTCTCGACCGTCAATATTGCTCAGGGAGGTTGCTAAGGTAAAATCTGACAAACTACTGATGTTACTTGGGGTACTTTTAAGGTTATCTTCCCTGGCTATCACCGATGATAAAACTTGAGGGTCAGGAGGTAATAATTGTAGGGTTTCACTTTCGTTAATATCAACGGCTTGGCTGGTTAAAAACTATTGTTGTAAAATCGAAGGATGAGAAGGTTTAAAAGTCTGATTATAAGATTTAGAGTTGGATTCATAATAAGGACTCAGAGCCTCTAAAATCACGGTTACAACTTGTATATTCTCATCGACATCTTCTAAATATTCTGCCATTTTATACAAATGAGATTTGAGTCGATCTACGGTGGGGAAAGTATGCAACAGTTGGCGCAGTAAAGTATCCAAACTTTGATTTTTCAGTTGTGCCCAATCTTCTTCTCGGTAATTAAATTCTCGCTCTAAACTGGAAAAGATGACCAATTTTGCCCGTAAAGGATTGGTATGCTGCATAATTTTAAACCGCACATCAAATAAATCTGATATATTGCTGTTGAAGTTGCCTAATGTCATCTGACTTAAATAGGCAGATGACAAAGAATTTAACTCTTCAGGACTAATTTTGACGGTTTCCGAAGCGGTAATAGAGGGTTGATTAATAGCTGAGCTTTCAATGGCATCACACTGATCATACAGAGGGCTAATATAGTCTTCCAGTGTATGAATAACCCGGCTATACTCATTTTTTTTATTCAAACGAGCTAAAATATTACTTAAAGTCACTTTAAGGGATTGAAATTGAGGATATTTTTGATAAATATTTTGCAATAAATGAGTCCAATCAATTTCACTCAAAATTTGACTATCATTTTCCCATTTACCATTATAGGCACATAATAATACTTTCTTAATCCGGGTTGAATTCGGATCAGTTTCTAACTTTTGAGCAACTTCATTTAGGCAGGACGGGGTTGGCATTTTAGTCTCCAATACAGAAAGTCAACAATTGATGAAGTGACTTAAGCGTATCCGGTACTAGGGTATTTTTATCATGGGTGGTTTTGAGGAGACAATAGGAAATTATCGCTGATGTTCATGATTTAGAGGATCAGGTTTACCTAAATCGATGAAATTTATTAAGGGAATCATGGCTACTCTGGAAGCGGTTCAAAATCTTTTAGATCCTGAAGAATACCCTCCCAACCTGCTTAAGTTTACATCCGCTTAAAGGATTTTTTAGAACCAATGCAAAATCCCTGATGATCCGCTAAACTATATCTTAATTGTACAAACAAAAATTTCTATTTTCTATTCCCCATTTTCCATTCCTCATCCTAGACTATAATTTTATTGCAGAGTAGCTTAGTATATTCTACGCTATTTTTTATTAAAATAGCCGTAAGATCTTATCCCTGAACCTCCACAACCGGATCAATACGGATGCAAAATTTTGATGTGATTGTGATTGGCAGTGGTATCGGTGGCTTAGTTGCGGGTGCGCTTTTGGCTCACTCCGGTCAGCAGGTCATGATTTTAGAAAGCCACACCGTACCGGGTGGCGCGGCCCAAGGTTTTTCTCGTCAAGGGTTCCAATTTGATTCGGGGCCATCGTTTTACTGTGGACTCAGTGATTGCCAGGGGTTAAACCCGTTACAGCAAGTCTTAACTCGCTTGGGGGAGTCCTTGGCAACGGTGGTTTATGATCCGCTTGGACACTACCATTTTCCTGAAGCTTCTTTGGCCGTTTATGGCAATCGTGAACGTTATCAACAAGCGATTGCTCAATTTACACCCCAAGGGGCTGTAGAATTTGCTCAATTTGAACAACGGTTACTAAAAGTTTATCAAGGGTTAAAAGAAATTCCCGCCATTGAGTTACGGGGTGACTGGAAAATAATTCCTAAATTAATCACAAATTATGGGTTTTCTGTATTAAAATTACTGCCTTTATTGGGTGATATTTCAAGTTCTGTGGGGCAAATTGTTGATCAAACGGTTTCTGACCCTTGGGTGCGGCGATTAATTGATTTAGAATGTTTTTTATTATCAGGATTAAAAGCAGAAGGAACCGTAACGCCAGAAGTTGCTTTTATGTTGGGAGAACGGAATGATTCTACCATTGAATATCCCATCGGCGGCACTCAAGCTATTGTTCAAGCATTGGTACGGGGATTAACTCGATTTGGAGGAAAACTTCAGTTAAAAACCCACGTTGAAAAAATCTTAGTTAAATCAGGAAAAGTTTATGGGGTACAATCTCGCAAGGGAGAAGAATTTTATGCTCCTATTGTAATTTCTAATGCCACCATTTGGGATACCTATACTCATTTATTAAATTCATCAGATTTACCTCAATCCTATCGTCAAACCGCATTAAAAACTCCTGCTGTTGATAGTTTTATGCACCTGCATTTAGGAATTAAAGCCGAAAGATTAGAGAACTTAACTGGACATCATGTTGTGGTTCATGATAGTAATCTTGATATTACTATTCCGGGGAATACTTGTATGATTTCGATTCCGTCCGTTTGGGATCAAAATTTAGCTCCGGTGGGATATCATCTGATTCATGCTTATACGTTAGAACCGTTTTTAGGCTTGAAAAAAGATGAATTTTATGCTCAAAAAAAACGAGAAAAAGCCGAACCCTTATATCAAGCAATTGAGAAAATTATTCCAGATTTACGTCAACGCATTACCTTAGAATTAATCGGAACTCCGTTAACCCATGCTCGATATTTACGACGTTATCAAGGAACTTATGGCCCTGCCATTGCAGCCAATCAAGGACGATTTCCAGGGGCCTTTACCCCGATTCAAGGGTTATATTTAGTGGGAGATAGTACCCAACCCGGTATCGGGGTTCCTGCCGTTGCGGCATCGGGAATTTTATGTGCAAATTGTTTGTTAAATCGGAAATAAAAATTAATTTTCGCCAAACAATTTTAATTGAACATAAACTAAAATTAAAGCGATCGCTAATAAAATTGTTGCGGCGGCGGCGGCATAACCAAAATCAAATTGACCGAAGGCTTGTTCATAAATATAATAAACTAAAACATTAGTAGAATTAAAAGGGCCACCGCCAGTAATGACATAGACTTGTTCAAAACTTCTTAAGGTAAAAATTGCTGTTGTTACGGTTGCAAATACAATCGTCGGTTGTAAACCCGGTAAGGTAATATACCAAAATTGTTGCCAAGGATTCGCACCATCTAATTCTGCCGCTTCATATCGACTTTGAGGAATAACTTGTAACCCGGCTAAAAACACAACTAAATTAAACCCTAACTGTTTCCAAATACTCATTAAAATTAACACAGGCATTGCCCAAGTGGTACTACTTAACCAAGGAATCGGATTAACTCCAATTTGGGATAATAATTCATTAATCGGGCCATCAGTTTGAAATAACCAGCGCCATCCTAAACCCACCGCAACTAAGGAGGTAATGGAGGGAATAAAATAAGCGGTTCTCAACAAATCTTGTAAAGCAAAAGTTCGATTTAAAAGTACCGCTAACCCTAGTGGTATAATTAAAGTGGGAATTACTGTAGCAACGGTAAAATAAGTGGTATTCCAGATCACTTGCCAAAAATCAGGACTTAGAAATAAACGCAAATAATTTTTGAACCCGACCCAATAAACCCCAGAGCGTGTAAAACTTCCTTGGGTAAAACTCAGATAAAATAAATAAACAATTGGCCCTAGAATAAAGATTCCCATTAACAGCAAAGCGGGTGCTAAAAAAACCCAAGCCATGACAGACTCTCGATCTAAAAGCTGTTTCTGAGAAAGCGGTGCAGAAGCCATAACTTCAATGATAAGGATAACGTTTTCTCACCCTATTTTACAAGAGTTGGGCAATGGGTATCGATGACATCGGGTGAAGTGGAATTCCAAATTTAAAATAAAAAAAAGTCACGGAGTTGTCCTTTTCTTCGATAATAATTAAGAACGAAGTGACTGTCTCGATGGGTAAAACGCTCAATGAATGTAACTCTAACGGGAATTGATGCAACCTCCTGTTTAATTTCTCCTACCATTCCTTCTCCATCGTTTATACCTGGAGAAGCTTTAAAAATCGGGGTTTTAGCCTCTGGAAGTGGAACCAACTTTGAGGCGATCGCTCAAGCGATTCAAAACCAACAACTCAATGCTAAAATTCAAGTTTTGATTTATAATAACCCCGATGCTAAAGTTGTTGAACGGGCGCAACGGTTTGGAGTCAAAACGATTCTTTTAAACCATCGCCACTATAAAAAACGAGAAGATTTAGATCAAGCTATTGTTAAAACCTTAAAAGAACATGATGTAGATTGGGTTGTATTTGCGGGATGGATGCGAATTGTCACTCCAGTTTTAGTTGATGCGTTTCCTCAAAAAATTATTAATTTACATCCGAGTTTATTGCCGAGTTTTCCAGGCATTCACGGCGTAGAACAGGCGTTAGACGCCAAGGTAAAAATTACAGGATGCACGGTTCATTTAGTTGAAGTTGAAGTCGATAGCGGCCCGATTTTAATGCAAGCAGCAGTTCCGATTTTACCCCATGATACCCCAGAAACCTTACACGCTCGAATTCAAGTTCAAGAGCATAAAATTCTGATAGGAGCCATTTCTCTAGTCACACAGCAGCAAAATCAAACACAATTTCCAAGTTAAATTTCATTTACGATTAGGAGTAAATACAGGTAACACCAACCCAGACACTCAACTCCTATTCCCTGCTCCTCTTCTCCCCCTGCTCCCCCTTCTCCCCCTGCTCCCCCTTCTCCCCCTGCTCCTCTTCTCCCCCTGCTCCTCTTCTCCCCCTTCTCCCCCTGCTCCCTGTTCCCTATTCCCTTTTAAATTAAAACCATCATGGATTTCAATTCATTACCAACGGAGGTGATTTTGACCCATCCCCGACAACTTCTAGGAAGTGTTTGTTTAGATTGGACACCGCAACCGGGTCATTATCTGAACTGGAAGGGTCAAACCTATACGGTTTTAGAACGTCGTCATCGCTATCAACTTAAATCCGGTCGTTACCGACTGTATCAAATTTCCCTGTATGTACAATCGGTTGAACAACCGGAAGATAAAACTTTAATTGATGGACATTGGGTGATTGGAGATGCCAGTTGTCGGTTTAATGCCCATTCAGAATTGATACGTTGTGCGGTCAATCCTTCTGGCCCCTGTCAAGACTGTCATTTTTATGAACCCAGTTAAGGGGTTTAATCCAATTTCAGGGAGCGAATAAACTCATTTCCGCTTGATAATCTTTCGAGGAAACCAAGCGCCATTTTTGATCTCCCATGAGTTCTAAAACGTGCTGGTGATAGCGTAATAAACTGATCCGATGTCCAACACTAATATAAGTAGTTTCGGTTTCATCTAATTTTTGGTAGAGGAGTTCTTCATTTTTTAAATCTAAGGCACTTGTGGCTTCATCTAAAATGGCGTAGCGAGGTTTATTGATTAATAATCGAGCAAAAGCTAACCGTTGTTGTTCCCCTAATGAAAGCACATTTGCCCAATCTAATTCAGCATCAAACCCATTCACCCGTTCGGGTAAATCGGCTAAATTAACTAACTGTAAAACTTGATGGAGTTCAGTTTCATCAATCTCTCGATCTGTGTTGGGATAAAGTAGTTGCTGTCGCAATGTTCCTAAAATCATATAGGGACGTTGGGGTAAAAATAACATAGAGGATAATTCTGGACGAACTAATCGTCCGGTTCCTGATGTCCATAACCCCGCAATTGCTCGTAAAAGTGAACTTTTACCGACTCCACTTTGTCCCATAATTAATAAGCCTTGACTCGAAGTTAAAGTCAGAGATAAATCTTTAACTAATATTTTTTGGTAGTTGGGAGTCTGAAGCGTCACGTGCTCCAAAGCCAAAGGAGAATTAATCGTTAAGTCAATTTGTGTATCTCCATGATAAACGGTTTTCGGATATTCTAAAAATTCACAAAAGGTTGCTAAACGATTAATTCCAGCTGCAAAAGCACTTAAGATTTCAATCTCACTGACAACAATCGAAAATGCACCTAAAACTTGACCAAAGGCAAAATTGGCTTGGGTAATATCTCCATATTTAATAGTTCCTGCAAAATAGATAGGAACTAGAATTAAGGAGGGAAGAATAATTACCGCATATTCATAGCTTTTGGTAAAATAATTAACATTTCTTTGCCAACCGATTAATAAATTAAAGTTATTAAAAGCCTGCATAAATCGATTTTTAACTTGGTTAAGTTCCTGTTCTTCTCCTTGGTAAAAAGCAATCGATTCAGCATTATCACGGACATGAACTAATCCATATCGAAAATCAGCTTCTCGTCTGAGTTGATTAAAGTTAAGGGGAATTAAACGCCGTCCAATCACAACCGTAATGAGAGTTCCAATCGTGGCATAAATTAGCAAGAAAACTGACAGGGATTTAGAGATTGAAAATAAAATTCCGGTGAAAGAAATGACATCAATAATTGAACCGAGGATAATTAATAGAAATCTTAAACTGGTAATGGTAAAGGATTTAATATCTTCGGTAATCCGTTGATCCGGGTTATCAATTTTTCCTTCCGATTCGATTTGATAAAAGGCTCGTTGATTCAAATATTTTTCTAAAAACTGATCCGTTAACCACTTCCGCCAATAGTTTCCTAAGCGATCACGGGTATACATATACATAACAACGATGGGTGTCCCGACGACAAAAACACCTGCATAAACATACAAAAACCGCCAAAACTCATCCTGATTTTTTTCAGCTAAAGCCGTTGTAAAAAAGTTACCCACATAGCTAATAATAACATTTAATCCACTAACAGACAGAGATAACAACAAAAGAACAGTTAAGAACGCCCAAGGTTTCCAGCGAGTTTTGATTTGGTTTCGATACAAAAAAAAGATGCTAATAGGAACCAAAAGCATTAATAAAATAATGATTATATAATGAGAATAAACAACACCTGTTACGGATTCATATAAACCGGGAGCTATCTGACTAAAGGAATCAGGAAATATAGACTGGCTGGCAATGGCAATTAGACTGACCAAAACAAAAAAAGCCGCAAATAGAAAAATTAATAACAACAATAATAAACTCAGAAAAGTTTTTCCACTTCCTGCTTCTAAAGGATAAAAGAAAGGTTGAGCAATTTTTAAGAATCGTTGCCAAAGTTGAGGATCTAATTGATTCATATTTCTCATAAAAACCTTATGTAACTGTACAAACGAGCGTGTTTTTGGACAACAGAGGAAACACGACACCTCAATCAACTCAGTGACCGATCAGGGAAATTTATTGCTTTGTAAAAAATGAAAAGGAATAAAAGTAGCTATCTTTTCTATAAATATAACTTATTCCTTGCATATGAAGCCCCATCACCAAGAGTGTGGGGTACTGACATATACATATTTAATTCTCAGAAAGGCTAAAACCATGACACAATCAGCCAGTAAAATGACTAAACACTAGGTCATGCAATTGACGAGACGAGTGAAAAATCAATCAAGTCTCTATGAGGAGACTGAAGTATTTTATAGACATAACACAAACTCAGAATAATTTCAACAAATAGCGAAAGTCATTGCTCGAATGGGTCGCACTCAAGGATACAATAAATGGTTCAGGGTTTAAAAAGAACACAATGTCTAAAACCTATACAGTTGAAATTAATTACGGGGGCGAAGTCCAAACCGTCCAGGTTTCAGAGGATCAACACATCCTCCAATCAGCACTCGATCAAGGTCTAAAGCTCCCTAATTCTTGCAATGCTGGAGTTTGTACCACCTGTGCTGCCAAAATTATTGAAGGTCGAGTTGAGCAAAGTGAAGGCATGGGATTAAGTCCTGATCTACAAAAAGAAGGTTACGCACTTCTTTGTGTCGCCTACCCGCGTTCTAATTTGAAACTGGTTGCGGGAAAAGAAGAAGAAGTCTATGATCGTCAATTTGGTAAACCGTAAACCGTTCTAGTGTAGGGTGCGTTAGCGACCAGCGCACGCACCACCCTTTCTAGTGTTTTAAACAAAAAAGATTGAGGATTAAATTTAACCATGACCACTCATTTTATTACGGCTGAAATTGATTTACAAGAATCTCCAACCCAGTTAAATCAAGCTATTGAAGCAGAATTAAACAAACGCGGTGAACCCCTGAGATGGGCCATTACTCAAGTTAATTCCCAACAACAAACCGCCCAGGTTGAAGCGGTGGTAACGGTTACTGAACCGATGAATAATCTTTAATGATTAATGACTCCATGCAGTCTCGTCCTTATACGGTGATTTTAATCATTCCAACGGGAATTGGCGCGTCTATTGGCGGGTATGCTGGGGATGGTTTGCCTGTAGCGCGAGCGCTCGCTCAAGTCGCAGATACCCTAATTACCCATCCCAATGTGCTCAATGGCGCTCAACTTTATTG
Organism: Planktothrix sp.; assembly: GCF_046067725.1. Lineage (NCBI taxonomy): Bacteria > Bacillati > Cyanobacteriota > Cyanophyceae > Oscillatoriales > Microcoleaceae > Planktothrix > Planktothrix sp. The sequence continues at coordinate 2,755 of NZ_JBJUDF010000081.1, read as the reverse complement.
GCCGATGTCCAATACCTTGTATGTGGAAGGCTATGCTTTGGATCAATTTGCGGCGGGAAGTTGGGGACTTCAACCGGTTCACCAAAACCGGGTGGGGTTACTTCTGGATCAAGCTATTGAACCGGAATTACGCCTGAGACATTTACAAGTGGCTGATGCTGCCAGAGCCACTTTAGGCTTAACCTTAACGGATTATGTGATTACCGATGCTCCTCTGAATGTGCAACTGAGAACCTCCTCCTCTGGCGCCTCTTGGGGAACTATTGGGAACCCAGATAGTTTGTTACGGGCTGCTGAACGATTAATTACCAAAGCCAAAGCCGAGGCGATCGCCGTCGTCGCTCGTTTTCCAGAAGCGGAAAATACTGCGGTTTTAGAAGCTTATCGTCATGGACAAGGAGTTGATCCCTTAGCAGGCGCAGAAGCGGTGATCAGCCATTTAATTGTCCGCACCTTTAAAATTCCCTGTGCCCATGCTCCAGCACTTTCTCCCCTTCCCCTTGATCCTGAGTTATCCCCGCGTTCGGCGGCGGAGGAATTAGGATATACTTTTCTGCCTTGTGTGTTAGTGGGGTTAAGTCGTTCTCCCCAATTGGTAACGTCTGCGACGCCGGGGACAATTTGGGCGGATCAAGTCGATGCAGTGGTTGTTCCCGCAACGGCCTGCGGCGGATCTGCTATCCTGAGTTTGGGTCAGACTTCAACTCAGATTATTACGGTTGCAGAAAACCAAACTCGAATGCAAGTTAGTCCAGAACAGTTAGGAATTAACGCAGTACAAGTTAACTCTTATTTAGAAGCTTTAGGAATTTTGGTGGCGCATAAAGCGGGAGTTAATCCTAATGCTTTACGTCCCCATCTATTATCCTTAAAAGAACTGAAATCCTATTGATTATTATTGCTTGTGGTAGAACAAAAAACACCGAACAATTTTGAATTAGAACCCTTAACTCGAACTCAAGTTTTAGTAGCAATGGGGGGAACGGCGATTGTCTTATTAGCGATCGCTAAAGCTTGGTTACATTTAAGTCATGTCACCCTTTTACCTGTTAGTTTTACTTGGATGAGTTTAGGCTGGGGGCTGGCTGTCGGTTTCGTGATTACTATTGCTAGTTTTATCATGTATCGTATCTGGCCTGCCTATAGTCGCAGTGCGGATACTTATTTAAAATTAGTTCTAAGTCCTTTATTATGGCCGGATTTAATTTGGTTAGGTTTATTACCCGGACTCAGTGAAGAATTATTATTTCGCGGGGTGATGTTATCAGATTTAGGATTAACTTCGTTAGCATTAGTAGTTTCTAGTCTTGCTTTTGGAATTCTCCATTTTAGCGGTTCTCAACAATGGCCTTATGTGATTTGGGCATCAATTGTTGGCTTGATTTTAGGTTATAGTGCGATCGCAACCGGAAATTTATTCGTTCCGATTCTAGCTCATATTTTGACTAATTTTATGTCCGGTTGTTTATGGAAATTAAACTATATCGGTAGTCAATCTTAAACTGTTTTGGATATAGACCCACAATACTCGTCCCGTGATTGGAATTTTAGTTAAGTTTTTCTAATATATACAGTTAGATAATTTGTCTATTTAAAACAATGTCAGGAAATCTTGATAAATGATTGAGAATATCTCTCAAGTAGTTGACGAAGTTATAGGGGTTCTGGTACACTTAGAGAAACACCGCTCAAGCGGTTATTGTGTCTAAACGCAGAAATGAAGGCTACAACCCCCATAACTGCGTAAAAGATTAGGATGTTTTGACGGAATTTAGCCAAGATGATGACTGATTTTTAAGGTTAAAACCTGACCTCGCAAAGCGGGGGCTTGACAAAATGATCATTTTGTGCATCAGGGTAAAAATCCCGATTTTTGCACATTCCATTCCTATTTCCCGACCAACACAAATTTCAAAATAAAAATAACCGCTAAAATCCACATCGCAATATTGGTTTCATGGAACTTACCTTGAAAGGATTTAATCAGAGGATAAGTGATTAAACCAACGGCTAAACCATCGGCGATGGAATAAGTTAAAGGCATCATCAAAATAGTTAAAAAAGCTGGAATTGATTCTGCGGGGTCATCCCAACGAATATATCGAACACTTCCCATCATTAACACTCCCACAATTATTAAAGTCGGAGCCGTTGCAAAGCTGGGAATGGCGGATAATAGAGGAATAAAAAATATCGAAATTGTGAATAATACAGCGACAACCACAGCCGTAAATCCACTTCTTCCCCCTTCCGAAATTCCCGATGCAGATTCAATATAAGTCGTTACCGTTGACGTGCCAAAAATTGCCCCCGTTGTGGTTCCTACCGCATCCGCCATAAACGCTTCAGTCACGCGCGGAAATTCTCCTTGTTCGTTAATATAACCCGCTTTCATGCCTAATCCCGTTAAGGTTCCCACCGTATCAAATAAATCCACAAAGAAAAACACAAAGGTAATCGTAAATATCTGAAAAAAATTGACTTGTAAGACTTCGGTTAACCCGATAATTCCTTGACCGAATAAATCAACAGGTAATTGAGGTAAACCAACAATTGCTGTTGGCCAGGGAGTAATTCCTAAAATCCATCCTAATGCGGCTGTTGCTAAAATTCCGAATAATAAAGCACCCGTAATTCGACGAGCAATTAAAGCCGCTGTGATTAAAATTCCAGCCAAGGTAATTAAAACCGTTGGGTCATTTAAGTTTCCTAATGTGGTGGTGGTGGTTTCTGAAGGAATAATAATTTTTGCACC
>NZ_JBJUDF010000080.1:0-3104 GCF_046067725.1 Planktothrix sp. | reverse complement strand
CCTCCATTGCTTGCTTTTATCGTTTTTACAGAGCGAATAACTCTAGGGTATTTATTGCACTGCACCCATCCAATCCCTTTTTCAATATAGACAAGGCAAAAGGTGAATCTATTGATCTTAAACATAAATTATTAAAGATTCAAGCTTTGAAATTTAGCGTTCTTGACTTCGTTCCAAGATCTGACCCGCTCCTGATTTCCGTAAGTAAATAATAATCAAGATTTAAGTTAAATAAGAACCGCAATTTTATTTCTTTTTATTTTGTTTTTTAGAAGTTTCAGGCGGAATGATAAATGTTAATTCTCCATTATCTTGAGTTTTGATTTTGACTCCTAACTCTAGCAATTCTTGAATCGCACGTTTGCGGACTAATTTATCTTGAGTTGTACTATAAACCATTAACCAAGTCTGAATACGGATGAGTAGATGATCAGGATTTTGTTTTAATGTTTCTGCAAATTCTCGTAACCGGGGGGAAAAATCCTGATCCGGTGTATGTTCTGCCCATTGTGCAGCCATTTCATGAGATTTAGCAGAAGCTTGGCTATCTCCTAATAATAATAATTCATCAATTCCTTTCGTTCGCCAAACTAACCAAGCTTTCGAGTTTTTCGCAGGAGAAAGAGATTGTAAACCTCGTTCTATTAATTGAACCGTTAAATCCGGTCGTGCTTGATAAAAAGAAACCGAAGTGGATAGAAAATTATACATCTCTACCCATCGGGGATCATGGGTAACTATCACCTCAAAATAATCATCTAACAATTCATAATTGGTTTTTTCCCGGGCAGGGTCATCCCCAAAATATTGTAAAAAGCTTAAAAATGTCCAATCCGCCAAAAGGTTGTTGTATCCTAGAGCGGGTAATAACTTGAGCAATTTTAACCGTGCAGTTTCCTGTTGTTGCGCTTGTTGGGCTGCGGTAGCAGAAATCTTCTCAGTGGGGTTCGAGTTCATCCCAGATCCTTTTAAGCCACCTGGGGCATAAAGTTGCATTCCCACAATACTCATTAACGCCATTCCAGCAACCGCAATCGGTACAAGAATAGACAAACCTTTGGGAAAAATAGATTGACCAGAAAGATTTACCACAATTTTTGCCAGAACCCATCATGCTTATCAATAGCCCTGCTGTCGGGGAGCAGTTAGCCGACCCGTCCTAAGCCAGCAGACATGAGTAGAATGCTGCCAGATTCAGGATGACCGAATCATGAACCAGCTAACTTCAAGCCTGACTGCGCTATAAAATCATATCATGCTAGAAAAATAGGCTATTGCTCATGAATTTGGGTTGCCATCAGCAGGAGTGGCTCTACCCATTCCCTTCTAGCTCAAGCTATAATCAGAACTGAAAAATAATTCACTCAGGAAAATCTACGTTTTGGAATGAAGGAGAAGTTAGATTAGAGGTTTTGTCTACAATGGTTCTGAAGTCACTGAATCGATGCTAGGCTTCAATTCGGTTCAGATCCAGTTTGTCTGTCTCAATCCCCCTCAAATTCGGAAAATTTCTATCGGTAAAGGGTTAAAATCATCACTTTTAAACAGTTTTTCCTTTTACCTCTGAAATTCAGCATCCGAGCCGTTTAAAATCTAAATCTAGGCTTTCATCCCTGGCGTCCACTAACAGTCAAGGATCTCAAGCGATATAGGGAGACTCAATGAATCAGAACGTGAAACGCTTTTCCCCGTTCCGTCAAGCCCTGTTTACAGGAGCACTCGCCACCGTCACCGCTTTCATGATGCCCGCTTGGAATAGCAGCGTCAATGCCACCCTCAAAGATAGTCCGAAGGCAGTATTAGACGAAGCTTGGCAAATTGTCAATCGAGAATTTGTTGATGGTAGCTTTAACCAGATTGACTGGCAAGCCCAACGAGAAGAACTCCTCAGTAAGAACTATACTTCCCGCGAAGCCGCCTATACTGAACTCCGAAAAGCCCTAGAAAAGCTTAAAGATCCTTACACTCGCTTCATGGATCCCAAACAGTACGAAGCGTTAACCAATCAAACCGCAGGGGAACTGTCCGGGGTGGGAATGCAACTGACACTGGATGAAAAAACGAAAGCCATTACTGTTGTTGAACCCATTAAAAATTCTCCCGCGATTAAAGCTGGGATCTTAGCCGGGGATAAAGTCCTCTCCATTGATGGCGTTTCTACCACCGGAATGACCGTTGAACAGGCGGCTAATAAAATTCGAGGTGCTGTTGGGACAAGTGTGAATTTACGCATTGGACGGGACGGCGGAAAAGAATTTGATATCACCTTAACTCGTGCCCGCATTGAACTGGAAACCGTTACCTATCGTCTCAATACTGAAGGCGATCGCAGAATTGGTTATATTCAACTACGAGAATTCAATTCCCACGCCGCCGAACAAATGCAAGAGGCGATTGAAGCCTTAAACCAAGAAAAAGTTCAAGGATTTGTTCTTGATTTGCGCGGAAACCCTGGAGGATTACTGCGTAGCAGTATTGAAATTGCTCGAATGTGGATGGATACGGGGGCGATTGTCAGCACCGTTGATCGTAATGGCAAAAGCCAAGAAATTCGGAACAACCGCACCGCCATCACGAATTTACCCGTTGTTGTTTTAGTTGATGGTAATTCTGCCAGTGCCAGTGAGATTTTAGCGGGAGCGTTGAAAGATAATCAACGAGGTGTGGTGATGGGAACTCAAACCTTTGGGAAAGCTTTAGTACAGTCGGTGTTTTCCCTGTCCGATGGTTCAGGATTAGCTGTAACCATTGCCCATTACTATACACCCAATGGAACGGATATTAGTCATAAAGGTGTCACCCCAGATATTAAAGTTGATCTTTCTGAAGATCAGAAAAAACAATTAGCCACTGATCCCAAGTTAATCGGTACATCCCAAGATCCTCTTTACACCAAAGCGATTTCGATTTTGGTTGCAGGTTCAGGAAATCGCCCTTTAGCGATTAATGAATCTAAATAGTAAGATAGATTGACTGTTGAGTGCTAACGGTTAGCACTTAACAGTCAACCGTCAACCGTCACCCGTTAACCGTTACGTGAATTCAAGCTTGGAAGCCTTAATTAAGTTAGCAGAAACGGACTTAGAAGTTGGAAACGTTCGCGA
>NZ_JBJUDF010000079.1:0-23105 GCF_046067725.1 Planktothrix sp. | reverse complement strand
CCCCCCTGCCCCTCTTCTCCCCCTGCCCCTCTTCTCCCCCTGCCCCTCTTCTCCCCCTGCTCCCCCTGCTCCTGGTTCCCTGTTCCCTCAAACTGAAGATGACAGCCTTGCCTCTACCTAGACGCTCCGATCAATTTGCTGACTCAATTACGGGTTCTGCAACACCAGAAACAACACCAGTTTTCGCCCTCAAAGAACTGGTGGCACGTTTGCATCGAGAACAGCAAAACGTAAATGAGTTGTTAAGTTCCTTGGGGTATGCCCTGCGTAGTTTTAACAACCTGAATCAATTTTTAGAGTTAACTCCTTTAGTGGCGAGTCGGGTGACAGATGCCGATGGCGGAGCATTAGTTTTATTTAAAGCGAATGGACAAGTTCGCTTCCAACGACTTCATTGTCAGGAAGGACGCCAATGTCAAGATATCCGACAAGCGATCGAAGCGGTGACTCGACAAATTTCTTTAATTCCAAACAACCGCATGAAGGATGTATCGGACACGGCGTTACAAACTTATACAGCCAATTTAGATTATCAAGTCAGTCGTTATTTAGGTTCAGATGTGCAGTTATTTGGCACACCTATTTTAGTCAATAATATTGAACGGGGACGGTTATATGTATTTAGTCATGATGTTAACTATGTTTGGACACCAACCCGTCAAAAATTAATTCGATTAGTCGCTGATCAAACAGCAGTTGCGATCGCCAATGATGAATTAGCAACTTCTTTGCGAGACAAAGAACGCTTAGATCGAGAGTTGGAAATTGGGGCAGAAATTCAATTACAATTACTGCCTCGAAAATGCCCCACAATTCCCGGTTTAGAAATCGCTGCCCAATGTCAAACTGCTAACCGAGTCGGGGGAGATTATTATGATTTTATTCCCTCTAATTTTGATAAACGAGGAAATCATTCCTCAACTCATCAAGATGAACATTGGAGTATTGTGATTGGCGATGTCATGGGCAAAGGAGTTCCGGCGGGTTTAATTATGACGATGACACGGGGAATGCTCAGAGCAGAAGTATTAAACCGTCATTCTCCGGCTCAGATTTTAGGACATTTGAATCAGGTTATGTATGCTGATCTGGAAAATTCCAGTCGCTTTGTGACGTTATTTTATTCAGAATATGATCCGCTAAATCGAATGTTGTCCTATAGTAATGCCGCTCATAATCCTCCCTTATTGTGGCAAATGGCAACCAACAATATTCGACGGTTGGATACTTTGGGAATGTTAATTGGCTTAGATGCGGACAGTTGTTATTATGAAGCTGAGGTTCAGCTTTATCCGGGGGATACGATTATTTATTATACCGATGGATTCACAGATGCCATGAATCAACGGGGCGATCGCTTTGATGAGGAAAACCTGAGTAAAGCGTTTCATTGGGCGTGCCAAAATTGTAGAAATCCCCAGGCAATTCTGGACTATTTGTTTGAACAAGTTCAACAATTTATCGGTTCAGGAAATCGCAATGGAGATGATATGACCCTCGTGGTGTTGCAAGTTCAACCCGACAACGAAGGCGGTATTAATGATATTAACGATTCTCAATCCTACTGATGGGTCTAATCTGTTCTATCACGGTTTAGACTGGATGACTCAAGCCCCGATTTTAGCTCAACAAGTGGATGTAGACATTGTTGCTGATTTTCTCAAGACCTGGAACCATATTGTTAAAACAGGTCAACTCTGGGCGTTTTTCATTGGAGTAGTGGCTGGATGGGGTTTAAAGAGTTTACTTCCTTAATATCCTCTCCAGGTGAATCCGATTGTCAAAACCCATTGAAAATTGTCATCCTGAATGTAGTGAAGTGGCATTCAGGATCTCTGATGCTTGGGCGAATTCTTAGCCAGCAAAGATATAGCATTACGCATTACAGTTAGGACTTCGGAGTGAATCGAGCAAACCCTTTCAATTCTTACACTCAATCGCAGTTCTCTCGAAAAGTAGTGCTATCTTGGTTTCAAGAGTCACAAATGAATAATATATAAAAGCCCTACCCCGTAAACTTACAGGATAGGGAAAAGCATCAAATCAGAGTTAATATTTAACTTTTATTTAAAAAGCCTTGAACTTGTCTGAGGGCAATCGCACCAATATTATAGACTGCCCAACCTCCCGCAGCCAGAAGGGGTAACAGAACAATCAGAATACGAAAATCGAAATCCATAGATTCTCCTCCTAAAGTTTTTTAAACGTCTCTCAATCTTTATTGTTCTTATCCTATTTTTGTCCCCGCAGAAAAGCAAACTGAAAAATTAGGGGAATGTCTGCTCCCTTAGAGACTGGCTATAGGGTCAACGCCTTGTGTTGAGGCTGATTGAGACCCTAGCCTTATATTTTTCCCCTGGTGATGAGCCGGGGACTGAGATGGTTTTGCTAGATCTAGTGTTTAGAATTCTATCAGATTTCCCGGTTGATGGAATGAGAAGTTTCCTAAAAAATATGAAGTTTTGTTAAATATCTTCAGTCATCCTCCCTAAAACCCACCTAATCTTAAAATTGTGGACAACCTGAACTTTGACTCAACACCATAATAGAGGAGAGGGGCAGGGGGGGCAGGGGGAGCAGGGGGAGTTGGGGAGCAGTGGGAGCAGTGGGAGCAGTGGGAGCAGGGGGAGTTGGGGAGCAGGGGGAGTTGGGGGAGTTGGGGAGCAGGGGGAGAAATGATTAACTTCTGACTTATTGCTGGAGTAACGCTGGCTGTGTCAAACATATTGCCCGTTGTCTATTTCATCAATAGCCAACCCTTAACCCCCTCTGACTGCGGTTATGACTGAATATTTAGGAGTTAAAATTATGCTTCAGGTCAATTATTCGCTTTCTCATTCATTAATTGCTACTAATACAGATGCTACAGTTGATGTAATTTTAAACTTTAATGGAGAAAAAACAACAGGTATTTCTCCTCGACGACCTCTGAATTTAAGTTTAGTGATTGACCGTTCAGGTTCAATGGCGGGTCAACCTTTGCGCTATGCCATTCAAGCTGCACAAAAATTAGTAGAATCCTTAACGGAACAAGATATTATTTCCTTGGTTATTTATGATGATAAAGCTGATTTAATTTTACCTCCACAACTCGTTAAAAATCAAGCTGAAATTTGTCTAAAAATAGGCAAAATTAAAGCCGGAGGTTGTACCAATTTAAGCGCGGGTTGGTTGTTGGGTTGTGAACAAGTTCAATCTAATTTGAATCCTAAATATTTAAACCGGGTTTTATTATTAACCGATGGTCAAGCTAATGTGGGAATTACCGACCCTCAAGTGTTGACAAAGACGGCACATCAAAAATCAGAACAGGGAATTATTACCACAACATTAGGATTTGGAACCTATTTTAATGAAGATTTACTCATTGCGATGGCTGATGCGGCGGGAGGAAATTTTTATTTTATTCAATCTCCCGATGAAGCAACGGATGTATTTCGGATAGAATTGGAAAGTTTAACCTCGGTTGTTGCCCAAAATTTAACGGTGACATTATATCCAGAATCTTCTGTTAAATTGCGAGAAATTTTAAATAACTATCGCACCCAAACTACTGAAAAAGGCTTAGAAATTTTTATCGGAGATGTTTATGAAGTAGAAGCTAAACAGTTAGCGGTTCAATTCGTGATTCCCCCTCAAAATAATATCGGTCAGCTTTCCTTACTCGCTTTAAATTATAAATATCAAACGATTGTTAATGGGGTTATTGAGCAACTTTCAGGAGATTTATCGATTCCCATTAATATTGGTTCAGAAGCACAGGCTCAACAAATTCAACCGAATCAATCGGTTTTTGAACAAACCAGTAAATTGAGGATAGCTCAAGTTAAGGAACAAGCGATCGCTTTAGCCGATGAAGGTAATTATCAGAAAGCGGCTGAAACCTTACGTTCTATCATTCAAGAAATTCAACAAAAACTCTTAACTGAAATCTTTGAAATTGCTGAAGAAATTGAACAATTAGAATATTATGCTCAACGGATTGAAAACCGAACTTTTGATTCAGTTAGCCGCAAGGAAATGCGAGATCAATCCTATCAAAGCCGAACTCGCAACCGAGAAGACTTAAATTTACGAGGAATTACGAGCGGAAATGCCGATAGTTTAGAAGCGGTTTCTAGTTTTGAACAAGGAGTGTTAGTCGAATGTATAAAACAGGGAGGAAAATTGCGAGTGCGAGTGATTTCCGAAGGTTATAATTCTGAATTGAATGTGCAGTTTCCTCGTCAAATTCGAGAAGAAGGAGTCACTTATATTGTCGAAGAAATTAAACTCTCAGCCAATGGAGATTTTTATCGCGCCTGTGGAACCATTAAACGATTAGTCAAACCTGGAGAAGAACGAAAAGCAAGTAGCCCCAAAACCCCAAAAACCACGAATTTACAAGCGGCTAAAGCACCTAAAACCTTTGCGGATTTAGAAACCACTGATACCGTCGGAGATGGAGTCATTATTCAATGTATCAAAGAAGGAAGTAAACTACGGGCACGGGTGGTTTCCGATGGCTATAATCCCAATTATAATATCCGGTTTCCCCGTGATATTCGTGCCGAAGGAGTTCTTTATGTAGTTGATGAAGTCCGAGAGTCTGCCGATGGTAAATCCTATGTTGCTTATGGTAAAATTCGCCGTCTGATTCAGTAAAAGTAACGGGGGGACATAACCCACTGTTAAGCGTTGAGTGTTGACTATAGAAAAAATAGTGATACTCTCTGAATGGGTATTGCTTAAACTGTCGTCCAGTTCTGAATCCATTGAGTCGCCTGAAAAAAATTCGGGTAGAATGGGGGCAGACTTGATAAAATTTATCAAACCTAGACCCGTGTGAGGAGCAAATAGAGTGTCGAAAATACTACTGAAAGCATGGCTACTCAGTCCTGCCGTCTTAGGAGCTAGTTTAATGGCTCCCACAACAGCATTCGCCGAGTTACCCGTGACTGAGGCTCAACCCACTGCAATTGCAGCAGCAACCGAAGCATCTGCGTTGACAGAAACCGCCCTGGAGCCCACCCAAACCGAGTTAAAAATTAGTGAGCAAGTCTCTGTAACTCCCCTGAATACATTGACCCTCACCCCACCCCAGGAGTTAGCTCAGGTTCCCGTGAATCCTCATGCTGGAGTTGGGCCAAGTAGAGGCATCGAAACTCCTGCTAACACAGAAATTCCCTTGGCGGATCTCGATGCAGCACCTCAAGCCGATACGGTTAACAATGCTGAGGTGATGCAACAACTGAATGAATATGGACGTGAGGGACGAGGCAGCAAACGCCAAGCTCAAGTTACCTCTGTATCCCAACTCTCCGACGTTGAACCCACCGCCTGGGCGTTCCAAGCTCTACAATCTTTGGTGGAACGTTACGGCTGTATTGCAGGTTATCCTGATGGCACTTTCAAAGGGAATCGCGCCTTAACTCGTTTTGAATTTGCGGCTGGGGTAAATGCTTGTTTAGAACGGATCAATGAACTGATTGATGCTTCGACAAAAGATTTAGTCACCCGTGAAGATTTGGCTAAACTGCAACGTCTGATGGAAGAGTTTGCAGGTGAGTTAGCCACCTTACGTGGACAAGTGACCGCCTTAGAAGCGCGTACTGGAGAACTAGAAGCTAATCAATTCTCGACCACCACAAAACTACGCGGAGAAGCCGTATTTTGGTTTGGTGACGGTGAAGGAAATCGGGCTTCAGAAAACGTTGTGGGTCAGTTTGCTGATGATAGCGATGATCCCACCCAAGCTTATTTAGGCTATCGCGCTCGTTTAAACTTTGATACCAGTTTCACCGGGCAAGATTTACTGAGAACTCGTTTACAAGGTCAATCCATACCTACGTTGAATGATTTTGATCTCTTCAACACTTTAATGGCTCGGACTGCGATTGATGGTAGATCCAGTAATATTGTTCTCGATAACCTGACCTATCGTTTCCCCTTCTCCCAAGGAAAAGGTTTAGTTTGGATTGGAGCCAGAGGGTTAGCTTTGGATGATATTCAAGATGTTCTGACACCTTTTGGGGATGATGCTAGTGGCGCAATTTCCCGGTTTGGACGGTTCAACCCGACAACCTTCCAAGGCCCTTCAGGTACGGGGGTTGGTGTTGAGTATGCGTTTAGTCATGCTTTTAAAGCTAATGTAGGCTATATGGCAGACGATACTTTTGCCTCTGATGCCAGCCAAGGTCGCGGTCTATTCAATGGCAATTATACTGCCATGGCTCAATTAGTCTTTGCACCGAAAAGCAACCTGGCCTTTTCATTAGATTATAACCACCGTTACTTTAGTAACGATAATGTCTATGTTTCTGGCGGGACAGGCAGTTGGATTGCCAATAAACCCTTCGGTGAAAACGCCACAGGCACAGATAACTTAGGTTTCCAAATGAACTGGAGAATTGCCCGCAGTTTCTCTCTCGGCGGCTGGTTTGGTGCAACTTGGGCTGATCAGAAGAATGGGGGTAACAACAATGCCACCATTATCAACTGGGCTGCGGTGTTAGGATTCCCTGACTTACTCCGCGAAGGAGATACCGCCGGTTTAATTGTGGGGATGCCTCCTAAAGTTACCAGCCATGATCTTAGCGGTTTAGAAGACGAAGACACCTCCATTCATGTTGAAGGCTTCTATCGTTTCCCCTTCAGCGAATACGTGGCGATTACACCGGGTTTCTATGTGGTTACCAATCCTGATCACAATAGCAACAATGACACGATTTTTGTGGGAACTCTGCGGACAACCTTCCGCTTCTAATTCCTCTTTAGTTTAATATTCCTTAAAAACCCCAGCTTCTCAACGAAACTGGGGTTTTTTATCGTTGTAGGGTGTAGCTATCTCCTTGCACTATTCCGGTTTTTGAATCACCATTTCCATAACTCTTCGTTTAGCAATCGGGTCAATTCCCAGTAAGCGAATATAATCTTGAGAATGTTCTTTTAAACAGGTTTCAATTCCTTGAATAATATCTTCTTCTGATTCAGAACCTTTTAACCCGCAACTATTCCAAGATCCGGTTTTAAATCGACGTTTATCGGCGTATTCTAATCCAATTCGATAACCACTGGATAAAATCTGATCAATTTTTTCTAACACGTCTATTCCTAATTTTGTACTAATGAATTTTCCGCCACTGACTAATGTACTGCCACTAGAATCTCCTTGCATGACGGTTGCCCCTGTACGATTAATAGGATGGGGAGGCATAATTGGATTATAGGGACTATGGGGAATGGGATTTAACGATTGTTGACGATTTTCTTGAGGAATGGGGGAAGCTCCAAATTGAGTATTAAATGTGCGAAATTGATTATATTCTTCGACTAATCGCATTTCTTGAATCCGTTTTTGTTCCGCTACCATGAGTTGACCCATTTCGATTAAATGGGGTAATTTAAAGTTAGGTTTCTGGAAATCAGGAGCTTTTTCAATACTATTGACAATCCGTTTAGAAATACGTTCAACCCCTAATTGATGAATAAAATCTCGAATTTGTTCATCATAAATCCGCGATCGCACGGCACTAAAAAAGTCAAGGGATTGTTCAGGAAAGGTATCAACTAATTGAGTAATATCTTGTTGGGATAATTCATCGGTTTGGAAAATCCCCCGTAACACGCCAATGCGTTCTTCTCTTGTGGGTTCCCAATAAAATTTTTCCATGCGTCCATCTCGAATTAAAGGCGCATATAACGTAGAAAAATCATTTCCGGTAACAATAATTGGAATCCGATTTAACGGAGTTTCATCATAACTTCCGGGTAATTGAACATTGGTCGGATTATCCGCAATATTCATTAATGTAGCGTTGACTAATTGCGTATTAACCGTATATTGAGTTCCCGCATCAAACCGTCCAGCACCCGCATCTAAATCATTAATAAATAAGGCACACATTTGTCCCCGAACTTTCACTTGTTCCGATGCTTCTCGATATCTTAATCGAATTAATCTCGCTGGATCTCCCGCATCAGGGCTTTCTAATTCTCCACCCGATATAGTCACAGGTTCAAAGCCCATTTTCTCAAAAACTAATTCACATTGAAAGGTTTTTCCTTCTCCCTTCCGTCCATGAATTCCTAAAATTAAAGGAACCCGCACACCGGGCAATTGTAAGAAATTTTTGGTAATATGAACAGCCAGTTTATCCAGAAAGCGGGGTGAAATATAATAAGACATATTAACAATGACACAACAGTTTAAGTTCGGTTCCGAATTTCAATTTTACGCTAAAAAGAACCGGAAGTTAACTGTTGCTATCCCAATCACAAGAAAAACATGGGAAGGTTGGAAGCCTCGTCTAGGAGCGAGCGAGGAGGAAAATTTGATCATGGGTTTAGCGGGTCAGTTGATTAGACTTTTTTTCAGAGGTTTGTTGTCGATCTAACCAATCTAATAAGCGTTTTGAAACTTTTAATTGATTATTTAGAATTTCCTCCATCCCGACAATTACACCTAAAAGTATGACTAACGAAATAATATCCATGAGTTAACCTTCACGCTTATTAACTAGACCGTACAGTCTTGGCTTACCCTTAAGATAGACTACACCGTCTAGTTTTGTCAAGAACTGAAGTATAATGTAATTTACATATATTACATAACCAGTGATGAGTAAATTTAACATTTGACTTAAACTTTAATTTCTATTGACTTGACCGACGTTGAATTTTTTGGCAAGGTTAAATACCGTAGACCGACAAGGAGAGATCACAATTGCCGACTTTAGGAGTCAATATTGATCATATTGCGACCATTCGCCAAGCCCGTCGCACCGTTGAACCTGATCCGGTTGCGGCGGCTGTCATTGCTGAATTAGCGGGGGCTGATGGTATTACGGTGCATTTACGGGAAGATCGACGTCATATTCAAGATCGAGATGTGCGACTGTTGCGACAAACGGTAAGAACCCATCTGAATTTAGAAATGGCGGCGACTGATGAAATGGTGGCGATCGCATTAGATATCAAGCCCGACTATATTACCTTAGTTCCTGAACGCCGGGAAGAAATTACCACTGAAGGCGGGTTAGATATTGCGGGACAAATTTCTCGGATGACGGATGTGGTTAACACTCTACAGGGTGCTGGAATTCCGGTGAGTTTGTTTATTGATGCTAACCCCCGACAAATTGAAGCCTCGGCGCAGGTTAAGGCGAAATTTATTGAACTGCATACCGGATGCTATGCGGAGGCGAAAGGGGAAGACCAAGCCCGAGAATTAGAGATTTTAGCGACAGGTTGCAAGTTAGCCTTAGAAGCGGGACTACGGGTGAATGCGGGTCACGGGTTAACGTATTGGAATGTTTACCCGGTTGCGGCAATAGAAGGGATGGAAGAACTCAATATTGGTCATACAATAATAAGTCGGGCAGTTCTCGTTGGTCTGGATCAGGCTGTTCGAGAAATGAAACAAGCGATTAACGGGAAAGTTTAACGTTAAATCGTCCCATTGCAGAATTTACAATGATTAACCATGCAGACTTATTACTACGTTTTAGCCAGCCGCAAGTTTTTAATTGAGGAAGAACCCTTAGAAGAAGTGTTACGGGAACGCACCCGCAACTATCGGGAAAATGAAAAGGAAATTGATTTTTGGTTAGTGGAGCAACCTGCCTTTTTGGAAGCACCAGAAATGGCAGCAGCTAAAGCAAAATGTCCTCAACCTGCGGTCGCCATTGTTTCTACAGATAAACAGGTGGTGACGTGGTTAAAATTACGTTTAGAGTATGTTCTCACGGGAGAATTTCAAGCACCGACCGCGAGTATTCCTGATGCTTTAGCGTCTCTAGCAACAGCGTCTTAAAATCAAGGGTTTAATAGTTGTACCCTGAGTCAGTACAATAAAAGCTGTTGCTTTATACTTTAAAATCTTTTTTATTGGAGAACAGCAGTTCAACTAAGTCAGAAAGATGACTTTCTGACTACTCTGATAAACCGGATGTGAACGTTTCCCTGCATCCGGCCCCTCAATTTTTGTAGAACAGTCATCTTGCCTGTTAATCAGTACATCAGTGATTTCCTGTTGAATCCAATGATCAGTCAAGCAGTGTTGAGCTTTAAAAATTAAAATAAGGTTCCCTAATAACACAGGTTTAGCTAACAACTTTTAGCGGTGACACAGAAATAGTAGTTGCTACAAAATATGAGTAAGAAGCAAAGATTAGAATTAACCTGGATTGGTAAAGAAATTCGCCCCAATTTGGAGTCGCGAATTTTGCTGGAAGATCCAGATAAATCCTATCATGCGACTCATCGAATGAGTGAAAATGATATTTTTGATAATCGCTTAATTTTTGGGGATAATTTGTTGGCTCTTAAGGCGTTAGAGTCAGAGTTTGCCGGAAAAATTAAATGTGTTTTTATTGATCCGCCCTACAATACAGGATCAGCTTTTGAACATTATGATGATGGCGTAGAACATTCGATTTGGTTGTCTTTAATGCGCGATCGCTTAGAAATTATTCGTCGTTTATTATCAGCAGATGGATCGCTGTGGATTACGATTGATGATCATGAAGCGCATTATTTGAAAGTGATGTGTGATGAAATTTTGGGGCGAGTAAATTTTGTATCGACAGTGATATGGCAAAAAAAATATGCGCCAAAATCTGATTCAAAATTCTTTTCTCAATCACACGATTTTATTTTAGTAATAGCGAAAGACATTTCTCGTTTTCAGTTAAGGCGTTTGGCAAAAACCGAAAAACAGACTGGTAGATATACGAACCGAGACAACGACCCTAGAGGAGCATGGAAGGCTAGTGATGTGTTACGAAGTGAAGTGCGTGATTATGCAATTTTTCCTGTCAGACTTCCTTCTGGTAGAGAAGTTTTACCGCCTTCGGGAACAAGTTGGCGTTACACAAAAAAGAAATTTGATGAGCTAATAGCTGATAACCGTATTTGGTTTGGTGAGAATGGAGATGCACGTCCAGCATACAAAAGATTTCTATCAGAGGTGACAGATACTATTCCGAGTACAACAATTTGGACTTACGATGAAGTCGGTCATAATGATGAAGCTAAAAAAGAGATGCGAACTCTATTTGTTAATGATCTCTTTGCCACGCCAAAGCCAGAAAGGTTATTAAAACGTATTATAGAACTTTCTACTAACCCCGATGATATTGTTCTTGATTCATTTGCCGGTTCAGGAACAACAGGCGCAGTCGCCCATAAAATGGGAAGACATTGGATTATGATTGAACTGGGCGAACATTGCCATACTCATATGATTCCCCGACTTAAAAAAGTCATTAATGGCGAAGATGAAGGCGGAATTACTAAAGCAGTAAACTGGAAAGGAGGCGGTGGATTTCGATACTATCACCTTGCACCTTCACTACTCGAAAAAGATCAATGGGGAAACTGGATTATTAATAAAACCTATAATGCTGAAATGTTAGCCGAAGCCCTTTGCAAAATTGAAGGTTTCACCTACGCCCCCTCAGATACATTCTATTGGCAACAGGGCTATTCTACAGAGCGGGATTTTATTTATGTTACAACTCAAAACCTTAGCCATGAACAACTTTCTCAACTCTCCGACGAAGTAGGACAAGAACGCAGCCTATTAGTTCTTTGTACAGCTTTTCGGGGTAACGTCGATCAATTTCCTAACCTTACCGTTAAGAAAATTCCTAAACAAATTCTTTCCCGTTGTGAATGGGGACATGATGACTACAGCCTCAATGTTGAAAATCTTCCCAAAGCCCTCTCAAAACATCAACAACTCTCACTATTTGACCTAGAAAACTTATGATGAATTCAGTTGTTAATAAGATTGCTAATCGTCTGAGTCTGCGTCATCCCCAGCGCCGCTCCTTAGAAATTCTTGATCGTATTTGTGAATTGTTATAACCATATCGACATTCACCATCTGATAAAAGTAATATTGCTAAATATCTATTTACAGGGTTTTCTAACTGTCTGTTTTGTCGCTGAAACAGAAGAAGTTATCTATATAATTGAAGCAAAAGCTAAAAATGAAATCAATGATGCTCAAGTGCTGGCGAAGAAAGAAGTCGCTGTTCAATGGTGTCAATATGCTTCAGACTATATGCTCAATCATGGGGGTAAACCTTGGAAATATATCTTAATTCCCCATGATGCAATCCAAGAAAACAAAACCCTTAAAGGATTAAGCGATCGCTATACAATGACTACAAAATGCTAAAAGCCAATTGGGTTAGGTGTTGGATATAGTCGCAAACGATAGCTGGGTTTGATTCTTTTTGATCAACTCGTTCTTTTATACATTAAACTAGAATAATTACAATAAAAGCCTAAGTAGAATTTACGGGCTTTAAACCTAATTAATGTTTTGGTAAACCTCCTGTTTATGCGTCAAAATGGTGTTCAAGGGTTGTCCACAATACTCATCTCTAGTCTGCTCACGATTACCAGTTGGAGTCTAGCAGCCCGAACCAGTTTAGCTCAGGAAATTTGTGCTGCACCAAAACCCGGAGAATATTTGTTATTGATTGTCAGTAACACTTCCGAGGAACAGAAATTGGTGCAGCGCACATTACCGAATGATATCAAGAGTGAAGTGTGTCGCTATTTAAGTAATTTAGTGACACGGGTGGGGGGGTTTAATGATCAATTGGTTGCTGAAGATTGGGCGGCGTATTTGCAAGATAAAGTCAAATTACCGGCCTATGTTGTTAGACAAGAAGCGACTCCGGTATCGCGTCCGAGTCCTAATTCAACCCCGGTTGTTCGAGAAACTCCTCCCGCTTCTAAGCCGGAATCAAGATATAATCCTCAACCTTTGGGGTCAGGCTATGCGGTTTTAGTCGATTATTTTAATCAACCCGAATTAGTTGTACAATTACGCACGGTGATGGGGGAAGATGTAGGATTAGTTTCCTATGGTCAACGGCCTTATTTATTAGTTGAATATACAATGGATTCTGAAAAAGCAACAGCCACTTTAAAACAATTAAGTAGTCGTGGCTTTTGGTCAATGTTAGTTGATAGTAATCGGGTTATGGTTATTAGTCCAGCCATTAAACCTTAAGCGGATCAACTTCTCAACCGCCCTTTTCTACAGTGCTGCTTGGATGAAATGCAATGGCCAACTTAACTCCGCAACGGAAGCAATAATAATGCCTAATGCTAAACCCACAATCACTTGAAAGGGGGTATGACCTAATAATTCAATTAATCGTTCTTCGCTTAACTGTTTATGTTCTTCAAAAACTTCATCAATAATTTGATTTAAAATTCGAGCTTGTTTTCCAGCCGCTTGTCGAACTCCAGCCGCATCGTACATGACAATAACGGCGAAAACAACAGCAATGGCAAAATCAGGACTTCCCCAGCCCATCGTTTTGCCCACTCCTGTTGCTAAAGCCCCGACAAAAGCGGAGTGGGAACTGGGCATTCCTCCCGTTGTCACTAACACCCGCAGATTAATTTTGCCATGTTGAACTAGCTCAAAGGCTAATTTAGACAATTGAGCTAGAATACAGGCTAACAGAGCCACCCATAACACTTGGTTATCGAGGATTTGAGCAAAATCTTGCATAAACTAGAAAAATATCGTTTTAATGAGTGCGATTAGTGATAAAATCGGCGATCGCTAATAAAGGAATTGCCCGGTCTCCATAATGAGATAATTCCGCTTTGGCTTCTGCAATTAACTGTTGGGCTTGACGTCGAGATTCTTCAATCCCCCATAAACTCGGATAAGTGACTTTTTGGGCGGTTAAATCCTTTCCGGCGGTTTTTCCTAACTCCTCCTGAGTGGCAGTAATATCGAGAATATCATCCACAATCTGAAACGCCAAACCAATATTACGGGCATACCGAGATAAGCGTTCAATATCGGTTTCACTCGCCCCCGCTAAAATAGCCCCACAGACCACACAAGCTTCTAATAACGCCCCAGTTTTATGGGTATGAATAAAGGTTAGAGTTTCTTCGGGAACATCCGTTAAACCTTCGGAGTCTAAATCGACCACTTGTCCGCCGACTAAACCTTCAGCACCGACGGCGCGACCTAAACGGGCAATGACCTGTAAAACCCGATTAGCAGGCACATCAGGAGTTTGGGTGGCGACAAATTCAAAGGAATAACTCAGTAAACCATCCCCAGCTAAAATGGCAATATCCTCTCCATAAACCTTATGATTCGTCAGTTTCCCTCGACGATAATCATCATTATCCATCGCCGGAAGATCATCATGAATCAGGGACATGGTATGAATCATTTCTAAGGCACAAGCGGTGGGCATGGCCATTTCTATTGTACCTCCGGCTAACTCGCAAGTTGCCAAGCACAAAATCGGCCGTAAGCGCTTTCCTCCCGCCAACAGGGAATAGCGCATGGCTTCATAGACTTTTTCAGGATATTTTACCGGAAGAGATGCGTCTAAAGCTTGTTCAACCAAGGTTTGCCGTTGGGTCAGATAAGCCGATAAATCAAACTCAGAGTTCTCCAACGGCGCGTTAATTTCGCTTGCCAATACCATGATGCAACTTCTGTATAGAGGTGAGGTTAACAAAAACTCCTGGGGAGTGAAATTTGCCCACATTGCAGGAGCAAAGTCTTAACTTCACTATTTTACGAGTCTTGTGACACAGAAGCGATCATGAATTTTGAAGCGGTTGTCTAGGGTCGGGTTAATCTTAACCCCCAACTCTTTCTAAGTAACTCCAGAAGGTATTTTGTAATAACATCGCAACCGTCATGGGGCCAATACCGCCGGGAACTGGAGTAATATATTGAGCGATGGGTTGAACACTGTTAAAATCTACATCTCCAACCAAACGAGATTTACCATTAGCATCGGTTATTTTATTAATCCCAACATCGATAACAATAGCGCCAGGTTTCACAAAATCTGCTGTTACCATTTGGGGACGTCCGACCGCCGCAACCACAATATCTGCATCACGAGTAACTTTTGCTAAATCTTTCGTTTTTGAATGGGCAATGGTTACAGTACAATCAGCTTCTAATAACATCAACGCCATCGGTTTTCCGACTAAAATACTACGACCTAAAACAACCGCGTGTTTCCCTTTTAACTCTAGGTTATATTCTTCAAATAGTCGCATTACACCCGCCGGAGTACAACTTCTTAACCCTTTTTCACTCCGAGCTAATCGTCCTAAATTTTCCGGGTGCAAACCATCGGCATCTTTTTGAGGATCGATTTCATATAATAACCCAACGGAATCTAAATGGGAAGGTAAAGGTAACTGTACTAAAATGCCATCAACCTGTTGATTTTGATTCAAGGTATGAATCGTTTGGGTGAGTTCTTCTTGGGATGTTTCTGTGGGGAAATGTTGACCAAAGGAAGCGATACCAACTTTAGCACAAGCTTGTTCTTTATTGCGAACATAAACTGCACTGGCGGGGTTATCTCCCACCATAATTACAGCTAAACCGGGGGGACGTCCGACTTTTGCTTGCCAAGTTTGGACTTGTTCTTGCAGTTGGGCTTGAATTTTTTTCGCTGTAGCTTTACCGTCTAAGAGATTATCCATAATGCGTTTTCTCGTGATTTACTGTATTGCCATCGTCTCTATTTTTAGCGATTGAGCTAGGATTCTGGATTATTTTACCTGTAAATTTAATCTTTTTTCCAAGAAAGGTTATAGGCTGGAGAAAGAAATTTTATGACCCATTCCAGACTCCATGACCTTTTCATTTCCTCTGAGATTCACCCCAACCTTCCCCTTGAGTATTGTATTACTATTTGTAACCGGATTAGTCGGTTGTGGGAGTATTACCGATTCTGAACCTTGGATGAATTTAAACACGGTTAAAATTGAGCAACTTCAACAACGTCAAAAAATCGGTGCTAAAGTTTATCTTAGAGGAAAAGTTGAAGGTTTGACACCCTTATTAGGGGCTGGTGCTTATCAACTTCAAGATGATACGGGTTCCATTTGGGTCTTTACCACTCAACCGTTACCTTCCGTGAATCAAGATTTGTTAATTCAGGGTAAAGTTGAATATAAAAGTATTTTACTAAAAGATATGAAAGGAAAAGATATTGGAGAAGTTTATCTCAAAGAAATTGAACGAGAATCCGTAGGGAAAGAATCTCCCCACCCCTAGTTAGCCATGAGTAAACTATTAAGTCCCCAAACATCATTATTTACACATTTTCTGATCCCCTATTCATAATTCGTAATTCCCTAGTATCATGATTCAAGTCGCTTTAGCCATTCTTTATCGAGATGGAAAGTTTTTGTTTCAATTACGAGATAATATCCCTGGAATTATTCATCCGGGGGTTTGGGGATTATTTGGAGGACATTTAGAACCAGAAGAAACCCCTGAATTTTGCTTAAAACGAGAATTAATTGAAGAAATAGGTTATCCCGTTTCTGAGTTAATTCCGTTTAAAAACTATCGAGATTCTCAGGTAACTCGTTTTGTTTTTTCGGCTCCTTTAACGGTTGATTTAAGTCAATTAGTTTTAAATGAAGGATGGGATATGGGATTATTAACAGCCGAGGAAATTCACGCGGGAGAAGCTTATTCTCAGAAAGCAGGAATGGTGAGAGCCATAGGAGTTCCTTTGCAAAAAATTATGTTAGAGTTTATCGCTCAAAAGTCAATTTAACCCACAATTGGAACACTCCCATCATCAGGTAAAATAGAACGGGGATTCACAGGTTCACCATTGGGTTTACGAACTTCAAAGTGTAGGTGAATTGAATAACCTCCGCCATCAATTTCTAATCCTTCATAGCCAAATCCTGAACCTCCCCGAATTCCTATCAATTGACCTTTTGTAATTTTTTGACCGACTTTAACTCGAATCGATTGTAAATGAAAATAAACGTGCTCCCAACCATTAGAACGTTTAATATAAATTGCGCGACCTTCTGCACCACTACGATCATTTTTAATATAATCCACAATCCCATCACTGGCGGCATAACATTCATCGGGAGTATATCCACCAATATCAACTCCTGCATGAAGTCTTCCTCTTGCATAACCAAATTCTGCCCTAGAACCCATACTGGTTCCCGTCATTGGCCATATCCACTCTGAATTAGAAGCAGCAAAGGAAGCCGAAGAAACAGAAGGAGAAGCGGTTAATTGTTCATCGGTTTCTAATAGTTGAACTTGATTGGACAGTACAAACCAAGTGGTAATATTTTTGGGTTTAGGAGATAGAAAATTAATCTGTAAATGGTTTTCTTCTGCTTCAGAATAACTGTCTATCTTAAATATTGTATCACAATGAACACAGATTTTTTCATTTTCAGAAATTGCTTCAGCGGCAACGGGATGGAGCTTAAAAACGGTATTTTCTAAAATTTTTAATTTCATCGGTTGCAATCCTTGATAATTTAGGTTTAAAATTGGGTAATAGGTAATGGGTAATTACGAATTGCGAATTACGAATGGGCAATAGATAATAGGTAATAGATTAAGAACCTTTATTTGAGTACCCTTTGGATCTTTCTCTCGATTTTACAAACGGTGTTAAAGCTGGAATTAAATATTGAGTTAATGTATAAGCATCAACTCCTAATTCTGTGCGTTCTTTTGCGGCTAAGATTCCCGCTTGAGAATGCCACCAAACTGCACTATTAACAATTGATTCTACAGGTTTTTCTGCTAAAAGGATAGGGGGTAACAACCCTCCGATTAATCCTGTTAAAACATCTCCACTTCCTCCTCGACCTAAAGCCGGGGTACTATCAGGATTAATCCAAACTTGATTCGGGGTTGCAATACAGGTTCTTGCCCCTTTTAAGACAATAATGGCTTGGGTTAATTCCGCCGCTTGTTTAGCTAAATTAATTTTATTCTTTTCTAATTCTATTAATTCAGGAAATAGACGTTTAAATTCTCCTAAATGGGGAGTAATAATAGTCGGATATTGACGAGAAGATAGGGTAAAAAAAGGATTGAGTTTAGAGAGAATATTTAAAGCATCAGCATCTAAAATAATCGGACAATTAGCGGTTAAAATTGTTTGAACAATCGGTTGGGCTTCTAAGGTTAATCCAGGGCCACAGGCGATGGTTTGATAACGTCTTAAATCGATGCTTTCTGGAAGTTTAAGAATGGCTCCCTTTTCAGTTTCAGGACAACCAATAATTAAGGCTTCTGGTAATACTGAACTGAGCAAGGATTTAATCGAATTAGGAACTGCAATTGATAACATTCCCACACCGCTTGCTCTGGCTCCTAATCCTGCTAAAATAGCGGCTCCTGTATATTGTTGGGAACCTGCTATGATTAATAAATGACCGTTTTTATATTTATGAGAATTGGCAGGACGGGGTAAGGGTAAAGTCTGAATAGATATTGAAGAAGTGATGCGGTTTAGGATGGGAGATTCCCCTAATATGGCTGTAATATCTGTTAAGGGAATATCAAAATCAATCAATTCAGAAGTTCCAATATAATCTAATCCCTCATCTTGTAAAAAGGCTTGTTTCCATAAACCCAAACATAAAGTTAAATCTGCGCGAATAGCAGTTCCTAATATTGCTCCGGTATCAGTATGAATTCCCGATGGTAAATCAATACTAATAACCCATTTATTCCAGGTATTAATAGTATCAATAGCTTCGGCTATTTCTCCCGTAATGGGTCGTTCTAAACCAAATCCAAATAACCCATCAATTATAACATCACAGGGTTGTAATTCTTCAATTTTAGAACAAATCGGAATTCCTAAACTAACAGCATAACTAATATGAGCCTCGGTTAATTCTTTTTGTTTAGAAAAAGGACTATAAATAATAATAGAATAACCGAGAAAATGCAGTTCTCTTGCGACGACTAACCCATCACCTCCATTATGTCCTGGCCCAACTAATATTCCAATTTTATTGGAGGAGGTTATTGAGTTTTCCCAGAAAAAATTCTGTAACCGTTGGGTAATTTTAAGGGCTACTTTTTCCATTAACGCAGCGACAGGCATTCCCGCAGAAAAAATCCGATTTTCAATGGTTCGCATTTGTTCTGCGGTAACAACAATTTGTTTGATTTTTTCGGATCTCATTTCAGAATTCATAAAATCGTCAACAATGTAATCTTGCCCTATTATAATATCGTAGGGGCGGGGTCTTCCCGCCCAAAATTATCGACCAAAATAGATAGTAGCACGAGGTAATCCTGCATTCTTCAGGTAACTTTCCCATTGTTGTGCTAATTGTTGATTAGCAAACGGCCCAACAGCAACAAAAGGATTAGAAGCGGCTTGTTGCATTTGAATACTTTCGGAAGGAACCCCCAAGGCGATAATATTTTCAGCTAGAGAAGTCAGTTGATTTTGTTGACTGGGAATTAAGATAAAATAACCGTTGGTATTGCCTAATCCTAAATTAAAATTAGGCTGGCTTGGAGGATTGGGATTAGGATTGCTAGGAATACTGGCTAAAAAGGCTTGTAATTGTGCTATACTGTTAATAACTGTCGAAGAAATTCCAGCTAAGGCTAAATTTTGTCTGAGTTTATTGGCATTCGATAAATTCACAAAACTTCCCGCTTGAATTACAGATTGTCCTTGATAAGTTAACTGTTCTGCATTTGGAGAGATGCGACGGACTGCACTTAAATTTGTTGTTATTGGACTGACAAAAACTTGATATAATCCTAAATCCGTTGTGATAGGAACTAAACCGGGTTGTAGACCCGTATTAATAACTTTTATCGTCGTTTGGTCAGGGGGAATAATAATGGGGTTAACCGTGACCGGGTTATTAAAATCTTCTCCGGGTTTCAAATTAATCAGATTGCCTTGAACTCCTTGCTGTTTTAAAGCTTCAATCAGTTGTTGAGCTTCACTTTGATTAAAATAAATTCCCAGATCAATAATACTCCGATTATTATAACGTTGCATCATTGCTCCGGGTTGAACTTGTTGCACCACTTCTAATAATAACGGACTATCTCCATTAACATAAACCCCATACCGTTGTTGAGCTAAAACCGGAGTCGTCATCCATCCATATCCCCCCAATAGCATCAAGGTAGAAAATAAAGGGATTTTCCCGATCAATTTTGTAAACCGATTTAATTTTTTCTGTATTACAATAGAATAGACTGACATTTTAACGTCCTCCCCTTTTGAGTGGGTTCGATTGATGTTGATTCTTGAGCAAGTCCAGAGTCATCAGAACTCGCAGATCAGTCAACATTAAAATTAAAGTTAAGTGAGTTTATTGAAATTGGCAAGTTATTTTGATGGGATCATGAGTAAAGTTGTTGTCGGTCTTTCCGGTGGTGTCGATAGTTCTGCCGCCGCCGCCTTGTTACATCACCAAGGATATGAGGTGGTAGGGTTAACCCTTTGGTTAATGAAGGGAAAAGGACAATGTTGTTCTGAAGGAATGGTGGATGCGGCATCGATTTGTGAACAATTAGGAATTCCCCATCATATCGTTGATAGTCGAGAGCTATTTCAAACTTATATTGTAGACTATCTAGTTGATGGATATCAAGCGGGAATTACTCCCTTACCTTGTTCTCAATGTAATCGGGCTGTTAAATTTGGGCCGATGTTAAATTATGCCCGTGAACAGTTAGGAATTGATCACATTGCAACAGGTCACTATGCTAGAATTGATTATGATAAAATTAGCGATCGCTATCAATTAAAACGAGCCGTAGACAAAAATAAAGATCAATCTTATTTTCTCTATGATTTAACCCAAGATTTACTCGCTGGAACTGTATTTCCGTTAGGAGAAGTCTTAAAAACGGAAACCCGAAAAATTGCTAATCAATATAACCTAAAAACCGCCGATAAACCCGAAAGCCAAGATTTATGTTTAGTAGAAGCCAATGGTTCCATGCAGGCTTTCTTAGATCAATATATTAGGGGTCAAAAAGGCGATATTGTGGATACAACGGGGAAAGTTCTAGGACAACATGATGGCATTCATCATTACACCATTGGACAACGAAAAGGCTTAGGAATTTCTGCACCCCATCCTTTATATGTTGTTAAAATTGATGCGGGTCGAAATCAAGTCGTTGTAGGGGATAAAGAAAGTGCAGTGCAAACAGAATGTACCATTAAACAAGTCAATTGGGTTTCCATTTCTCCCCCTGACAGTCCCATTCGTGCCCAAGTGCAAATTCGCTATCGGTCGCAACCTCAACCCGTTACGGTTGTGCCCCTGAACCCTGCAGAAGAAAAAGAAGAGGATCAAAATTTAGGTTCTTGCGTTAAACTAATTTTTGATGAACCGATCTTTGGGATTACTCCAGGTCAAGCTGCGGTTTGGTATGACGGAGATTTAGTCTTAGGGGGAGGAATTATTCAACAGCAAAAATAAGTTTTCTTAAAAGGGTTAAATTGAATTTAACCCTTCTAAGAAAGTAAGGAAAGAAAATTAAAATTCTCCTTTCCGTAAAAGTACGGAGTAAATTTGATAGAATGTATTCCCAATAACAGTAAATTTACAAAAATCTTACTGAATCTAGGTTATACCAATATTCAATATCAAAAAATAATTCCGAAAAATTACGGATTACAATTAGACGCCTATTCATGCTAAAAAATGCAGTAGCACCGATTGTAATTCCCTAACCCTAAAGGAAAACCGAGGAACTGTGACCCAAACTTTAATCCCATCCCCCACTATTCGTAATGTCCATCGCACGGTTCTCGATAACGGAATTGTGTTGCTTGTCACCGAAAATCCGGCGGCTGATATTATTGCAACTCGTTTGTTTATCCGCACCGGAAGCCGATGGGAACCCCAAGAAAAAGCAGGACTCTCCCATCTGTTAGCGGCGGTGTTAACCAAAGGAACAGACCAGCTTTCCTCCCTAGAAATTGCTGAACAAGTCGAATCCGTAGGCGCTAAATTAAATGCAGATACCTCAACGGATTATTTTTTAATCAGTCTCAAAACCGTTGCTTCAGATTTTGAACCGATTTTAAATTTAACCGCCCAATTGTTACAATCTCCTTCCTTTCCCGAAGCCGAAATTGAACTCGAACGCCGCATCACCCTTCAAGGAATTCGTTCTCAACGAGAACAACCGTTTTCGGTCGCCTTTGAACAACTGCGACAGCAGATGTATCAACATCACCCCTACGCTTTATCCACCCTGGGAACCGAAGCCAGCGTTTCCCAACTGACACGCGCTGACCTGCAAAACTTCCATCAAACCTATTTCCGTCCCGATAATTTAATTATCTCCATTGCTGGACGCATTACCCCAGAAACCGCCCTAGAACAAATTGAACAAATATTTGGACATTGGACAGTTTCAGCCCCCCCCTTACCCAGCTTATCCTTACCCAGCTTAACTCCCCATCCCCAAAATGCCATTACCGCCCAAGAAACGCAACAATCTGTTGTCATGTTGGGCTATTTAACCAGTCCTGTTAACCATCCAGACTATCCCGTCTTAAAAGTCTTAAATACCTATCTCGGAAATGGCTTATCCAGTCGGTTATTTGTAGAATTGCGGGAAAAACGCGGGTTAGCTTATGACGTTTCGGCTTTTTTCCCCACTCGTCTCGACCAGTCTCAATTTGTCGTATACATGGGAACCGCACCCGAAAATACCGAAATTGCCATTGATGGGTTACGCACCGAAGTTGAACGTCTCGTGAGCGTTCCCCTCACCGCCGATGACCTGCAAGTCGCTAAAAATAAACTCTTAGGTCAATATGCGTTAGGAAAGCAAACCAACTCCCAACTCGCACAAATTTATGGCTGGTACGAATCTTTAGGGTTAGGGATGGAATTTGATACAGAATTTCAGACCCAAATTTCGGCGGTCACGTCCGAGGACGCTCTAAAAGTGGCGAATCACTATTTTATTCAACCTTATCTTTCGGTCGTTGGCCCCCAAGCCTTTGTTAGCTCCCTGTCCTAATCTTTCCGGGTTCCCACCGACTCCCCCCACTGCTACAATGACCGAGAATCTACAGTTAAAGTGGGACGAGGATGGTTATGCAGCAGCATGATTCTGGGTCTGGGTTCACAGTTCAACGTTATTTATCTTTAACCTCGATGGTTGTCATGGGGTTAGGTTTGACCCCATCGGTCATCGCCTAAACCCCTCGTTTATCTCCGGTGAAAATTGCCGTTGAGGTGAGCCGTCCCGTGTTGCAAGTCGGAAGCCGAGGAAAGGACGTTTCCGAACTGCAAGC
>NZ_JBJUDF010000078.1:0-4027 GCF_046067725.1 Planktothrix sp. | reverse complement strand
TCGCACACAATCATAACAGAACCATCCTATACAGACTTAAACCTCACCTATGACCGTACTTGAACAGGGAACGATTACAATTCATACCGAGAATATCTTCCCCATTATCAAAAAATCCCTTTATACAGACCATGAAGTCTTCCTGCGGGAACTCGTTTCCAACGCCGTTGACGCCATCGCTAAACTCAAAATGGTGTCTCGGTCTGGGGAATATTCCGGGGAGATTGGTGAACCTGAAATCACCATTACCATCGATAAAGACAATAAAACCCTCTCTGTGACCGATAATGGCATCGGGATGACCGCCGAGGAAGTCAAAAAATATATTAACCAAGTCGCCTTTTCCAGCGCCGAAGAATTTATCGAAAAATATAAATCCAATTCTGACCAATCCATCATCGGTCATTTTGGCTTAGGATTCTACTCCTCCTTCATGGTCGCCCGTCAAGTGGAAATTGACACCCTTTCCTACCAAGACGGAGCCCAAGCGGTTCACTGGACGTGCGATGGGTCTCCTATCTTTAAATTGGAAGACTCCGCCCGTATCCAACGAGGAACAACTATTACCCTGACCTTGATGGATGAAGAAACCGAATATCTGGAAACGTCCCGCATCCGTCAACTGATTAAAACCTATTGTGATTTTATGCCCGTTCCGATTAAATTGGACGGGGAAACGATTAACCGTCAAAAAGCACCTTGGCGGGAATCTCCCAATAATTTAACTCAAGAAGATTATTTAGAACTTTATCGCTATCTTTATCCCTTCCAAGAAGAACCCTTACTTTGGGTACATCTCAATACCGACTATCCCTTTATTGTCAATGGGATTCTTTATTTTCCCAAACTCAAACCCGATGTGGATGTCACCCAAGGCAATATTAAACTATTCTGTAATCAAGTCTTTGTCAGTGACCACTGCGAAGATATTATCCCTAAATTCTTAATGCCATTACGGGGAGTTATTGACAGTACCGATATTCCCTTAAATATTTCCAGAAGTGCCCTCCAAACCAACCGAACCGTCCGCAAAATTGCCGATTATATTGCCAAGAAAGTTGCAGACCGTCTCAAAGAATTATATCGAGATAACCGCAAAGAATATATTCGCTGCTGGCAAGATATCGGCACTTTTGTTAAGTTTGGTTCCCTCAACGATGATAAATTTAAAAAACAAGTTGAGGACATTTTAATTTACCGCACAACCTACACCCCAGAAACAACCAATTCTGAGGAAAAAGCCGTTGAAGTTCAGGTGCAAACCGAAGAAGGCGATGTGTGGCAAGATGTATCTTCTAAAACTCCTGATCAAACCGATGAAAAAGGGCGTTATTACACCACTTTAAGTGAATATTTAGAACGGAATAAACAACGCCATGAAAATCGTGTGTTTTATTGCACTGATGAAACCACTCAAGCTACTTATGTGCAGTTACACACCAGTCAAGGGTTAGAAGTTCTGTTCTTTGATTCCTTTATTGATAGTCATTTTATTAGTTTCCTAGAACGGGAACATACAGACGTTAAATTCTCACGGGTAGATGCAGAACTCGATGATAATTTAATTGATAAGGACAACAACAGCGAAATCGTTGATCCTAAAACCAATAAAACCCGCAGTGAACAAATTAAAGATTTGTTTACCACCGCCTTAAATAAACCGAAATTAACGATTCGGACTGAATCTTTGAAATCGGAAGATACACCCCCTGCTATGGTATTATTACCAGAATTTATGCGACGGTTACAGGATATGACTGCCTTAATTCAACAACAAAAAGCAGAATTTCCCGAAGAGCATATTCTGTTAATTAATACCGCCCATCCCTTGATTCAAAATTTAGTTAATTTAAGTCAAGGAGCAATTATTCAAGAAGGCGGTGAATCTCCATCGGCGGAATTAGCAAAAATGATTTGTCACCATGTCTATGATTTAGCCTTAATTGCTCAAAAAGGCTTTGATGCAGAGGGAATGAAAGACTTTGTTGAACGCTCTAACCAAGTGTTAACTCGGTTAACTTCCAATTAAGATGACAGTAAAAACCCTGATTACATCTTTGGATAGATCCCCCTAAATCCCTCTTAAAAAGCCCCCCAGGGCTGTTTCATTTTCTCCCAAAATTTGTATGACCTCTCCCCCTAACCCCCTCTCCTGCAAGGAGAGGGGGGAAGAATTCCTCATAAGAATTATATCAGAGATTTCACCCCGCTCTTACTCCCCATTCCCTTGCAGGGAAGGGGGCTGGGGGGTTAGGTCACAGAGGTTTTTGAGAGAAAATGAAAACCCCCTGGGGTCTAGGGGGGATCTCAAACTCAAGGTAAAATCAAAGGACTTTTCAGCCGACGAGTTGATAGGGACGAAAATTCTGTATAATGAAGGTTTGGATTTTTGAGAACATACTAAGCTGGAGTTAACCATGTCTCGGATTTGTCAGTTAACGGGGAAGAGAGCCAATAATGGAATGTCTGTGTCTCACTCCCACCGTCGTACCCACAAGCTACAAGAAGCGAATTTACAATGGAAACGGATTTGGTGGCCCCAAGGCAAACGTTGGGTTAGATTGAAACTATCAACTAAAGCCATTAAAACCATTGAACGCAAAGGCTTACAAGCTATGGCGAAAGAAGCTGGAATTGATTTAAACAAGTTCTAAATGAGGCGAACACTAGCCCTGATTTCCTCAACCCCCCCTGCAATAATGATAGGGGGGCTATTTTTTATGCAAACCCATAAATTACCCTAATATAAAATCTTTAAATGTTTGCTACCCATCCGTTCCCTGTAGAGACGCGCCTTAGCGGAGCCAGTTCATGCCGTCAGGCTATTGCCGTAAGGCTTTTGGCGCGTCTCTACGCGGGGTTTAGGATTATACTCTGAACCATCTCAGAGTCTACAACCTCCAAGAAATAGACTTTAGAGATAGGCCGATCACTTTTGAAATAAATTGGGGAATTCTAAACAAAAGAGGAAAGTCCCTATCGACTTACTCTTAAGTTGGGGAGTGTGATAGCAAACACAACAAATCAGTCAGATTCATAACCCGAAATCAAGTTCAAAGGGTTATTCAATTAAAGGGTAAGCATCCATAGAACGTGCAGAACTGAACTAGAAAAAACCCGTATTTCTACGAGGACTATTCTGGAAGCAGGAATGCTACAACTGAAGAGAGGGAGTTTTTCCGTCTTAATAAAATTTAATCAGTTTATATTTTTTCTTGCATTTCAGTTTGGGGCTAAATACCCCTACTGCAACAGATAAAAATGAAATTTTAAAAATCTTTCTTAGCCAGCACAACCATTCCAACAAAAGGTTAGGTAGGCATCTATGTCACAACATCACCATCACCAATTCGACCCCAAATTTCGCCGATTTCATGGATTTCTTATGGTTTATCATCTGATTCTGTCTTTCCTGCGTGCGATCCGGATCGCCTTTAAACGGATGAGACGGGGAATGATGCGATCGCTTTTGCGAGTTTGGATGAAGCTCAACCGTCAAGATCGATATGGTCGGGCTGGGTTTGTGTTACCAACGGTGACAATGGTGTTATTAGTGGTGGTGCTATTGAGCGTAACGATTATGTTGCGATCAATGGATCGGTCTAAAATGGCACAATATCGGCGAGTGGATGAAGCGGTTCTACAAGCAGCAACACCCGCTTTAGACCGAGCTAAAGCAAAAATTCAACATTTATTATCCCCTAGGGAGAAGCCTCGCACCCTTGCTACTCCCTCCGATACTGAACTTTATCGAGCTTTAAAAGAAAGTAGTTATAACTTAGCAGATGAAACCCAACTTCAAGTTAGATATGCTGCTAACGGTACTATTAATGTGAACGAAAATGATAATACACCCTTAGAAAACCGGACAACAATTGCAACCGCCTGGAAGTTTCCGGTTGATACTGATAATAATGGTAAATTTGACACTTGGACAATTTACGGAATATATTTCCGAAATCCTATCAATACAAACACCGCTAGAAATCCTTTAGATGCTAGAACTCCACCCTACACAGCAACATCT
>NZ_JBJUDF010000077.1:0-5684 GCF_046067725.1 Planktothrix sp. | reverse complement strand
AACACAGGCAGTGGTTTCATTGAAGATACCAGTGTTTCCCTTCCGGGTGTTGACTCCAGTTCCGTAGCCTGGGCTGACTACAATGGGGACGGTAAACAAGACTTTCTGTTGACGGGTTTCGATAGTTATAGTTCAGAAACCATATCCAACAAGATCTCAAAACTGTACAAAAACACAGGCAGTGGTTTCATTGAAGATACCAGTGTTTCCCTTCCGGGTGTTGGCTACAGTTCCGTAGCCTGGGCTGACTACAATGGGGACGGTAAACCAGACTTGCTGTTGACGGGTGAGAATAATTCTTCATACAACTCCATCTCGAAACTGTACAAAAACACCACTCCCACTATCGCCAAAATTTCTATCAAAGATACCCAAATCATAGAAGGCGACAACGGCAAAAAGCTGGCGAAATTCACCGTTAGTCTTAATACCCCCAGCACCCAAACCGTAACCGTCAACTACGCCACCACCAACGACACCGCTAAGGCAGGAGAAGACTATAAACGCACTAACGGTAAACTCACCTTTAAACCCGGTGAAACCAGCAAAACCATCAATGTTCCTGTTTTTGGGGATACGAAACTAGAAGCAAATGAAACCTTTAAGCTGCTCCTGAGTCAACCCAAAAATGCCAAACTCGGAAAGAAACAGGCAATAGGAAGTATTACTAATGATGACTCAACCAAACTCTCGATCAAAGATACCCAAATCATAGAAGGTGACGACGGCAAAAAGCAAGCGAAATTCACCGTCAGTCTTAATACCAAAGTTAATCAAAAAGTTGAAGTCAACTACGCCACCAGCGACGGCACTGCTAAGGTAGGGGAAGACTATCAACGCACTAACGGTAAACTCACCTTTCAACCCAACCAAACCCAAAAAACTATCCTTGTTCCCATCCTGGGCGACACCCTCAATGAAGATGACGAAACCTTCTTCCTTAGCCTCAGTCAACCCAAAAATGCGGACTTGGGAGATAAACGCGCTATAGGAAAGATTACAGATAACGACACAGGGGGTGACAAACCAGGGGATAGTTTTGAGACGGCGGTTAACCTCGGTAAAGTTAAAGAAGAAATTATTCGAGATGACCTAATTGGTTTTCTTGAAGGGGTAAGCTATCGGGACACCGACGACTATTACCGTTTCCAATTAGATCGAAAAGGCACTTTATTCTTAACCCTTCAGGGACTATTTAAAGATGCCAATATCGATTTATATGGCAGTGAGCAGGAGTTAATCACTCAATCAAATCAGAAGGGAATATCATCAGAAATTATATACCAGCAACTTGATCCTGGGATCTATTATGTACGGGTATATCCCAAAGTTAAAACCTACACTCCTTACCGTCTCACCGTTGATTTCAGTTGACTGCGATAGTTATATGAAATCCCTAAATATTTACTACAAATTCATCCCTGTAGAGACGTTCGATGGAACGTCTCTACAGAGGGTTAGGGGGAATCATCTGTAGCATCTATAGCAAGTCTAAATAGGTTGTAATCACCTCTATGACTAAAACCCTTACCGTAGGGGCAATTCATGAATTGCCCCTACCATAAGTCAAATAGGATTGCTATATAATAGGATTTCATATTAGAAACCCCGTTTCTGAATCAATCTTTCTATTAGCTAGAAACAGTAAAGGAAAATAAACACATCAAAAAGTCCGTTGTTGGGCTTTAGCCCTCTAAATCTTAGAGCTAAAGCTCAACAACGATTTAATTAAGCCATGACCATTCCGCCATCAACATTAAACACTTGACCCGTAATATAAGCCGCTGCTGGATCTGCGGCTAAAAAGCGAATCATTCCCGCTACTTCTTCCGCTTGACCATAACGACCTAAAGGAATAAATTTGAGAATTTCTTCGGTATTTTTTAACTCTTTGGTCATATCCGTCGCAATAAACCCAGGCGCCACTGCATTGACTGTGACTCCCCGACTAGCTAACTCTTTGGCGACGGTTTTTGTAAACCCAATGACCCCGGCTTTTGCCGCACTATAATTAGCTTGACCAGGGTTGCCCATTTGTCCAGCAACGGAGGTAATATTAATAATTCGTCCCGACTTTTGTTTGAGCATCATTTTACTCGCCACACGGGTACAAAGAAACACCCCCGTTAAGTTTAAATCAATCACCGCTTGCCAATCTTCCAGCTTCATTCTCAATAATAAAGTATCACGGGTAATCCCGGCATTATTCACTAAAATATCAACTCTACCCCAGGTTTCTGTGACTTTGTTAAATAAGGCATCCACTTGATCCGCTTTAGAGACATCTCCTTGAACTGCGATCGCTTCTCCCCCTGCTTCGGTAATTTCAGCCACCACTTCATCCGCCGCCGTCGAAGAACTGGCATAATTAACGGCTACTTTAGCGCCTTCTGTCGCTAACGCCAAGGCCGTCGCCCGTCCAATTCCCCGTGATCCACCCGTGATGATCGCCACTTGTCCCTTTAAATGCTGTAAATTTTCCGGTAGACGTTCCATTTATGGTTTCTCCAACTGTTTTTCCTTCAAAACTCATCATCTCAGATTTGAGTTGTCACGTTAACAGAAACCTAATTTTTGCAGAATGGTTATAATTTAAAGTGCAAAACTGTCAGGTTATCAGCTATGGCCGTTAAACAAACCTTTAATAGCTTTCAAGAATTACTTGCCCATTCTGATGTTCCAGTGTTAGTGGATTTTTACGCAACTTGGTGTGGCCCTTGCCAAATGATGGCTCCTATTTTAGAAGAAGTGAATCAAGAAATGAGCCAACAAATCCAAATTGTTAAAATTGATAGTGATAAATACCCGGCTTTAGCTTCTGAATATCAGATTACGGCGTTACCGACTTTAATGTTATTTAAAAACGGTCAACTCGTTGGTCGCCATGAAGGAGTTCTACGGGCTCCACAATTAGTTCAATGGGTGTATGGTTTACTGTAATTTATGAATACGCCCAGCCACGCAATTTTAAATTTAGCGATTTTGGGAAAAGTTACTCATCCTGAAGCAAATTTATTAATTGTTCTGGGGGGAATATTACCGGATATTCCCATTTTTTTGTTTTATGGATGGGCAAAATTAATCGCTAAAATGCCCGAAGAACAAATCTGGTTACAGGGGTATTATTCTCCGATCATGCAAACCATTGTTGCGATTTCTCACTCGATTCCTTTAGCAGTCATTGGGTTAGCGATCGCTACTTTTTATCAATGGAAAATCCTACAAATTCTTTGTTTAAGTTTAATCCTCCATTCTTTATTCGATTTACCTGTCCATCACGACGACGCTCACCGCCATTTTTTCCCTTTTAGTAATTATCGATTTATTAGTCCGGTGTCTTATTGGGATACCAAACATTATGGTTCTGTTGTTAGTTTAGTCGAAATTCTACTTGTTTTCGGCGCGACAATTCGAGTATTTCCTGGGGTTGAATCTCCTGTTGGTAAAGGATTAATGATATTAGTTAATAGCTTATCGGTCATCAGTTATTTATATTTTTATGTTTATTTAAAATATAAATTGTGGGTCAATTAAAGCACTGTCAAGAGTTCCTTCATGTCGCTTTGCTCTATTCAGGATGACAATTGTATCAAGTATTTTGAATATAGCTCGAATTTTGGTGCTTGATTGTCATTCTGAGTAACCCAAGAATCTGACTGTGTTCTCGCCAAATTATCAGAGATCCTTCATGCCGCTTCGCTCTATTCAGGATGACAATTGTATCAAGTATAGCAAGTCTAAATAGGTTGTAATCACCTCTATGACTCAAACCCTTACCGTAGGGGCAATTCATGAATTGCCCCTACCATAAATCAAATAGGATTGCTATATTTTGAATACAACTCAAATAGAATTGCGATATTTTCAGTCCTAAATGCACCGGATCAGAGCTACGGGTGCAGTGACAAAAGCCACAACTGTCCACCGCCAACAACCCACTCCATGTTAATGTTAATTTTTGTATTGCAGACACTCAAAACATAAGCGCGTAAATCATCATGTCGGATACTCCATCCTCACAAGTTTCAGAACAATCAACGCCAGAAGATGCGAAGGAAACTCCTAATTCAGATCGCGCGGCTAAAACCCGCCAACTGTTAGGGATGAAAGGAGCCGCCCCTGGAGAAACTTCGATCTGGAAAATTCGCTTACAATTGATGAAACCGATCACCTGGATTCCCTTAATTTGGGGGGTGGTCTGTGGTGCGGCTTCATCAGGACATTTTACTTGGTCACTGGAAGATGTGTTAAAAGTGGCGACTTGTATGTTAATGTCGGGGCCATTAATGACGGGATATACCCAAACCCTGAATGATTTTTATGATCGCGAACTCGACGCCATTAACGAACCTTATCGTCCGATCCCTTCAGGGGCGATTTCCATTCCCCAAGTTGTCAGCCAAATTTTACTGCTATTAGGATTAGGAATTGGGATTTCCTACATTTTAGATACCTGGGCGGGTCATGAATTTCCGATTATTACGGTTTTATGTATCGGTGGGGCGTTTGTCTCCTATATTTATTCTGCACCGCCTCTGAAACTGAAAAAAAATGGCTGGTTAGGAAATTATGCTTTAGGCGCGAGTTATATTGCCTTACCTTGGTGGGCGGGTCATGCGTTATTTGGAGAATTGACCCCAACGATTATGGTTTTAACCCTGTTTTATAGTTTAGCGGGGTTAGGAATTGCCATTGTTAATGATTTTAAAAGCGTCGAAGGCGATCGGCAATTGGGGTTA
Source organism: Planktothrix sp. (assembly GCF_046067725.1). Taxonomy (NCBI): domain Bacteria; kingdom Bacillati; phylum Cyanobacteriota; class Cyanophyceae; order Oscillatoriales; family Microcoleaceae; genus Planktothrix; species Planktothrix sp. The sequence continues at coordinate 945 of NZ_JBJUDF010000077.1, read as the reverse complement.
CAGTCCCTTCCCGTTATGTTTGGAATCACAACGGCGGCTTGGATTTGTGTTTTGATGATTGATATCTTTCAAGCTGGAATGGCAGTTTATTTAGTCAGTATCAAGCAAAACCTTTATGCTACCGTTCTTTTACTGCTCGTTATTCCTCAAATTACCTTCCAAGATATGTATTTTCTACGCAATCCTGTAGAAAATGATGTTAAATATCAAGCAAGTGCCCAACCGTTCCTGGTGTTAGGAATGCTGGTTGTGGGTTTAGCTTTGGGTCATGCGGTTTAGGAGTTTTCTCAATTCCAATAAAACCGTCGTTTCCCTAACCCCCTGAAGGCTGGGATCAAGGAAAAAACCTTGATTTTCAGTGAAATCAGGGTTCGGCAGCCAACTGTAGAGGCAAGATTAGCTTGCCTTCTGCACGTTTAAAATTAACTGTCGAATCATTACCAAAACCACCGATTTTCCCGAACCCATGGAAGAATCTCAATTACCATCATCCCACTCCCAGACTGACTCTACCCCTTCAGAAACCGAATGGGAGAATCATCTTGATCCACGTTCAACCCAACCTGTTTTGACATCATCCGCAACGGTAACGGAGCCCGAACTTGATCAAAATTCATCTGGATCAGAATCTCAACCTTTAGATTCAAGGTGGCATCGTCGCGCGTTTCATCGGTTAAATGCAGAATGGGTTAAACTGCGTCAAGGTCTGACAGTCGCTGAGATTCAAGGGAAACGTTGGTATCGTCATCCGGGTGTGTGGATTGGAATTGGAGTGATTAGCGTTGGCGGTGGTGCTTTGGGTTATGGAGCTTGGCAATGGTATCGCATTGATCAAAGCTTGCCAAAAGTGTCGGTTAATACAATGGCATCTTTTAGCCGAGATGGAACAGTTACTATTAAAGCAGCCAATGGTGATATTTTAATGCAAACCGGGCCAGCAACACG
>NZ_JBJUDF010000076.1:0-10018 GCF_046067725.1 Planktothrix sp. | reverse complement strand
GTTGAAACTTGATAGCCCGGATCAGATGTATCATCCACAATAATATCAACTAATTTTCCTAAACTATCGTACAATTTGGCTTTATCAATTTGAGTTTCTATGGGTAAAGCAATGGGTGCTTGACCTTCTTCTTCTGTGGTAATATGAGCAGAAGTTGAAATAATTGGATTACCTAAAGTTTCAATAATGGATAAACACGCTTGATGGTTAGGAACCCGAATTCCGGTCGTTTTGCGTTTCGGAGACATCACTAATTTAGGCACTAATTTAGTAGCAGGTAATAAGAAAGTGTATGTCCCTGGAATTAAACGCTTAATTAAACGATAAGCTGCATCCGTGACAATGGCATAATCGGTAATATTCGATAATGAGGAACACAGGAACGTTAAGGGTTTATCATTGGAGAGTTGTTTAATTCGTCGGACTCGTTCAATGGCTGACTTAACCGTTAAATCACAACCAATCGCATAAACAGTATCTGTCGGATATAACATGACTGCGCCATCCTTAAGGTGATCTTTGATTTTTTCTAGGGTACGTTCTTGGGGGTTTTGGGGGTGAATTTCGTACAGAATTGCCATAGTCAACTGTATGTTTTAGAGTGTTAATTTTATATTGTTTTCAAGACTAACAGACTAACGACAAATTATGACTAAGATTGCTTATTTTCAATGTCCAACTGGAATTTCTGGGGATATGTGCTTAGGTGCATTAGTCCATGCTGGGGTTCCCCTGGATTATTTACAAGAAAAGTTGGATTTACTGGGAATTGGGAGAGAATATGAGTTCAAAGTGGAACCTGTTCGTCGTCAAGGACAGTTGGCAACAAAAGCTTCCGTCAGTTTAACTCAACAGCAACCTCACCCTAAAAATACCTCTTCCCATCATCATGAAGATGAAATTCATCTCACCCATCACTGTAACAATACCCGCCATTTATCTGATATTGAGGATATCATTCTGACAGCAAAATTGCCAAAACAAGTGGAAGTTTGGAGTTTAGAGATTTTTCGGAATTTAGCCAAAGCCGAAGCGGCTGTTCATGGTATTGCAATCAACGAGGTACATTTTCATGAAGTTGGAGCAACAGATGCTATTGTTGATATTGTAGGCACTTGTTTAGGTTTAGATTGGTTAAATATTGATCAATTTTACTGTTCAACATTACCCACAGGTGGCGGAACAATTCGTGCGGCGCATGGTCAGTTACCCGTTCCGGCTCCGGCGGTTTTAAAGTTATTTGAAATGGGAAAAGTTCCGGTTTATAGTAATGGCATTGAACGAGAATTAGTCACCCCAACAGGAGCCGCTATTGTTGTCACTTTAGCTCAACATTTTGGCGAACCTCCCGCTTTATTTCTGGAAACAATAGGTTTAGGTGCTGGTTCCCAAGATTTACCTATTCCTAATATTTTACGGTTATGGATTGGAGAACAAAATCAACCGGTTGATTCTGATATTAACTTAAATTTCCACTCAGAAATACAAACCATTTCTGAAATTGTTTCTGTCTTAGAAACCCAAATCGATGATTTAAGTCCACAAGTTATTTCTTATACCTTTGAATTATTATTTCAAGCAGGTGCTATGGATGTTTTTACTGAACCGATTACCATGAAAAAATCTCGTTTGGGAGTTTTATTAACTGTGATTTGCCATCCCAAAGATCGCCAAGCTTGTGAAGCTATATTATTTCGAGAAACAACAACATTAGGAATTCGTCATACCCTACAAAATCGTAGTATTCTGAAACGGGATCTGCAAACCGTTCAAACAACCTATGGCTCAGTTCGAGTTAAGGTCGCATTTTCGGGAAAGAAAATTACTAATGTACAACCTGAATATGAGGATTGTGCTAAACTCGCAAAACAACATAAAATTAGTTGGTTAGAAGTTCATCGATTAGCACTACAAAGTTGGTATAATTTGCCTTAAAATTGCTAACTTCATAAACTAGATTTATGGGTTTGTAAATATAGGTCTTGTTGCTGAATTTTGGATGGATGCTTTTTGAATTTAACAAAGGGGAGTTCTACCAGATAATAAGTGACTGTGGCTAAAAAAATTGATAACAATATAACCACAGTTAACTTATGAAAAAATCTTGTTAAGATGGCTGTTAAAATTGGCATTAAATAATAATTAATAGGAGTAATAAATAAACTCCTTTGCATTAATGTTGTTGGTCGATTTGGTAAGTTCCAGAATTGTTCATGATATCCATGATAAGCTGAAAAAATGTATAATCCTAAAATTAGAACAATAGCAATTAGTTTACAATTGATTGAATTTTTCAACCGTTTAATCAAGATATTCTTAAAAATAGGGAGGGAAGATTTCATTGTTTTTTGAGGTTGGCATTGAAACCAAGCATTAAGAAAAAAACCGGATTAAAATGAGGATCAGGATGCAGGGGAGATAAGGGAAAAGGTAAGGTATAAGTAAAAGTTAAAATAAAGCAATAAAAAGATTAGGACACTATATCATAAACTCAGAGAATTTAAATCCTAAAATAATATTAAGATTTTAATAATATTAAGATTTCGAGTTTAACTTCAGTTACTATTTATGCTAAAATCAAACTTTGAGATCAAAATGTATGAGTTACCTGTTTGGATCTTTTTTTATCTTATTGACTTATTTAACCTTATCTGGGTTTAAGTTAGATCGAGAATATCAACGGGGAGTCATTTTCAGATTAGGACGAGTGCAGGGTGTCAAAGGGCCGGGATTATATTGGATTATTCCAGCCATTGATCAAAAAGTTCAAGTCGATATTAGAACTAAAACCGTTGATATTGAACCTCAAGAAACCATTACGGCAGATAGTGTTACCATTCGTGTTAATGCCGTTTTATATTATCGGTTACTTGATCCCTCTAGGGCAATTATTAAAGTCGAAAGTTATCAAAAAGCGGTTTATCAAGCTGCCTTAACAACCTTGCGAAATGTGATTGGTCAAAATATCCTTGATGATGTTCTCCAAAACCGAGATAAAATTAATCATAAAATTCAAGAACTCGTTGATGAAATGACTGAATCTTGGGGAATTGTTATCGAACGAGTAGAAATGAAAGATGTAGAAATTCCCACTTCGATGCAGCGAGCTATGGCAAAAGAAGCCGAAGCCGTTCGAGAAAAACGAGCTCGTTTAATTAAAGCTCAAGCGGAACAAGAAGCTTCTATTAAGCTATCAGAAGCGTCTCAACAAATGATAGCAAATCCAGCCGCATTAGAGTTAAGACGGTTACAAATGTTATCAGAAATTGGGAGCGAAAATAATACAACAACCATTGTTGTACTTCCTTCTGATTTAGCTTCATTAACTCAAAATTTAACCGTTAAACCCCAACCTAAAATGCCTCCTACACCGAAACAGGAATCATAAAATGTTGATACTACCCAGACTTTTATGATGATTTGGGCTTCGTTGTTAGGCTTCAGTCAACCAATTCAAGGGTTCAAGCTTAACAATAGCTGTATTTATGGCTATTTATCTCAAAGGAACCGTTTTAATATTAAGCTAGAGGTTTAGATGTTTTTTATTTAATGACCATGATGAACTTCTCAATCTCAACGGCTGACTGGCTAGAACTTTCTAAATGGATTGGAATTGCCACTTTAGTTTTTGGGGGAATTACCACTTTAGCCTTTATTTTTAAATGGGGCATTCGGTTTAGATTAGTGGGAGTTACGGCTTTTACAGGCGTTTTAACCGCAGGGGTTTTTGCCCTTAGTTTAGGCTTATTTTATCATCTTCAAATTCCTGGGGCGGTGCATTATAGTCGCGTTTTTGATGATGGCGGTAGACAAATTGTAATTGCGGTTGCTCCTAATATTACAGAACCTCAATTAGACGCCACATTACGTCAAGCGGCGGCGGATTTATATTCCCCCGGACGAGGTGGACAATTCCAACAACCGCTCTTAATTCGAGCTCGAACCATTGTTCATCCGAATGCAGATGTTTCTCAACCTCTCTATTTAGGTCAAGTGAAACGTTCTGTAGTTCAACGAGAAGATGAAAACCTAGACCTTCAGATTTTTAATAAAAATTTGGCTCAATTAAAACAGTTTCAATCTTAATTTAGGTTGGGGTTTCATCCGGTTTTTGAACAATTAAATGGGTGGGTTGATATTGAAGAATAAAAGCTGTCATAATCTCCCGTTCTTCAATCGTTGGTGTGGCTAAACATCCTGATGTTCCGGTTTGCGAACTATTAGAAAAAGCCGAAGGATCATAATGCAATCCTAACCCCACTCTTTGGGTCGGAAATGTCGGTGTAATCGCTGACCAAACCCCCCCAAATTCTCCGGGTGCGTCTTCTACGATACCCGGAGCATCAAAGGTATAAATGCCAAAAGGTAACGGAGTTTGAGAACCGGATTCATCCGAGGGAATTTGATGACCAATTCGACCCGAAACACAACGCACCTGATCAATAATTTTACCCGTTTGATCGATTAATTGAGTTTGATAAACATTTAACCCTCCTGCTATTTCTTCCGGGGTTTGGGTGGCTATAATTTTAGCTCCTGGAAGGTTCAAAATCTCAGAATTAATCATAGTCAAAAATGATGTGGCGACCCAACGATTAATTCCAATGGGTGTCCACATTTCACCTTCGATATTAACAGAGTCTCCAGTAATTGTAACTTGAGTTCCATTTTCTAAAACATCAACAATTTCCCCATTCGGAGTTGAACGAACATTAAGGGTATCACCGTAAGTGGTTACAATAGCAGTCAAATTCATGTTATGATTTCCCAGCTAATTAATTTTATTTTAACTTAGGGTTGGGAATATGCCACCTCTCCCATAATATAAGTTGCTCGAATAGCTCGATCATCCCCTAAAATAATAGCAGTAAATATTTTCTCAGCTATTTCTGATAAGGTTTGGCTGGGATAAATTTGTTGATTTCTTAAAGCCATTAAGGGTGTAGCTTGGTAATCTAAAACAATAAAATCCGCTTCTTTTCCAATTCCAAAATTACCAATTTTATCTTCTAGTTTTAAAGCTTTTGCTCCTCCTAATGTTGCTAAAAATAAAGCTTGAAATGGGGATAAAGTTTGACTTTGTAATTGAGCAACTTTATAAGCTTCATTGGCAGTTTGTAGCAATGAAAAACTGGTTCCGGCACCAATATCACTTCCTAAACCAACAGAAACCGGATGGATTTTAGATTTGGCTTGATGCAGTTTAAATAATCCACTTCCTAAAAATAAATTCGAGGTGGGACAAAATGCGATCGCTGATTTCGCTTGAGATAACCGTTGAAATTCCTCATCAGTTAAATGAATACTATGGGCAAAAATTGAACGTTCTCCTACTAAACCCATTTGATCATAAACCCCTAAATAATTGGGTGCTTCAGGAAATAATTCCGCCACTATTTCCACTTCTTTCAAATTTTCAGAAAGATGGGTTTGTAAATAAACATCAGGAAATTCAGTTAATAATTTTCCCGCTAATTTTAACTGTTCAGGACTAGAGGTAATGGCAAATCGAGGGGTAATTGCATACAGTAACCGTCCTTTTTGATGCCAAGTTTGAATTAATCGTTTCGTTTCTTCATAAGCGGTTTCTGGGGTATCTTTTAAATAAGCTGGTGTATGACGATCCATCATCACTTTTCCTGAAATCATGCGTAAATTTCGCCGATACGCTTCTTCAAAAAAAGCTTCAACAGATCCAGCAAAGACCGTAGCAAAGACTAAGGCAGTTGTCGTTCCATTTTTGAGGAGTTCATCCAGAAAAAAAGCGGCTATTTTTTGTGCATATTCTTTGCAACTAAATTTACGTTCTGTGGGAAAAGTGTATTGATTTAACCATTCTAAGAGTTGTTTACCATAGGAAGCAATCATTTCAGTTTGGGGAAAATGAATATGAGTATCTACAAAACCCGGTACTATTAAGAAATCGGGATAATGGGTAATTTTTAAACCTTGATATTGATCCTTTAAATAATCATAATGGTCGAAATCTTTAATCATTCCTGATTCGATCACTAATAATCCATCAGGAATATAACGCACACTATTTTCCTCGGATTCATAAAACGGATCATCAATAAAATCTAAAAACGCTGAACGAAAGAGCTTTAAATGGGTCATAATTAAAAGGGTAAATCAATAATTAATCTTTAAAATTCTTTAGAAATTGAACGCCGTTTACGGATTCCTTTGGTTAAAATAGCTAGGAGAAATCCGATTAAAAATGATATTTCTAAAGCTGGGTTTTGAGTCGTTAACACAAAAGACCCAATAATCGATATCGTGGCTAAAGTGTATACAATTTGTTTGGGTTTCATCGATTTAAACCGTAAAAGTCACAAAAATACACAAAATGAATTATAATGAATCCTGTAGAAAGGTTGAATTCAATATTTCTACAGAGATAGGAGACTTCTAAAATTCGATGAATACAAATTCCCGACGTTATCATATTACAACTTTCGGCTGTCAGATGAATAAAGCCGACTCAGAACGCATGGCTGGTGTTTTAGAAGAAATGGGGTTTGATTTTACTGAAGATCCCAATGATGCTAATGTAATTCTTTATAATACTTGTACGATTCGAGATAATGCAGAACAAAAGGTTTATTCCTATTTAGGAAGACAAGCAAAACGTAAACAGCAAGAACCAGATTTAACCATTATTGTCGCCGGATGTGTTGCTCAACAAGAAGGAGAAACCTTGCTGCGTCGGGTTCCTGAGATTGATCTAGTCATGGGGCCACAACACGCTAATCGGTTACAAGACTTATTAGAACAGGTCTTTGATGGCAATCAAATTGTTGCTACAGAACCCATAGAAATCATCGAAGATATTACAAAACCTCGCCGAGATAGTGATGTAACCGCTTGGGTCAATGTCATTTATGGCTGTAACGAACGTTGCACCTATTGTGTGGTTCCAAATGTTCGCGGGATTGAACAATCTCGCAGACCCGAAGCTATTCGTGCAGAAATGGAAGAATTAGGTCGTTTGGGATATAAAGAAATCACCTTATTAGGTCAAAATATTGATGCCTATGGTCGTGATTTACCCGGTTCAACTCCTGAAGGTCGCCATTTATATAATTTCACAGATTTATTATATTTTATTCACGATGTACCCGGAATTGAACGACTACGATTTGCCACCAGTCACCCCCGTTATTTTACGGAACGATTAATTAAAGCTTGTGCCGAACTTCCGAAAGTTTGTGAACATTTTCACATCCCTTTTCAATCAGGAGATAATCAAGTTTTAAAGACAATGGCACGGGGATACACCCATGAAAAATATCGCCGAATTATTGAAACAATTCGGGAATATATGCCCGATGCTGCCATTAGTGCCGATGCCATTGTCGGATTTCCAGGGGAAACGGAAGCACAATTTGAAAATACCTTAAAATTAGTCGATGATATTGGCTTTGATTTATTAAATACTGCTGCCTATTCTCCCCGCCCTGGTACTCCGGCGGCTGTGTGGGAAAATCAACTGAGCGAGGAGGTCAAAGCTGATCGTTTACAACGATTAAATCGCTTAGTTTCGGTTAAGGCGGCTGAACGTTCCCAGCGTTATTTAAACAGAATAGAAGAAGTCTTAGTGGAAGGAACAAATCCTAAAGATCCGTCTCAAGTGATGGGTCGCACGCGGGGAAATCGTTTAACCTTTTTCTCTGGAAATTTAGCGGAATTAAAAGGTCAACAGGTGAAAGTGAAAATAACCCAGGTAAGACCCTTTAGTCTAACTGGGGAACCTGTTGAGTTGTGTACACCTGTATGAGCGCCAAACATAATTTGAGATCGGCGATTTTATCCTTGGGTTTGGGGTTAGTTGTAACGGGAATGCAAGTCAGTGCGATCGCTTGTCAAACTTCTGCCAACTCCCCAACTCCTCCCGCCCAGGGAACGGTAGATTATTATTGGGAGTTACCGGAAGTCCCAGTGAGTTCTGGGGAAACTCAACAAAATCCCCTGTCCTTACCCCAACCCCTGGCGAATGGAGATTATCAGCGCTCTCCCCATCTTTCCTGGGAAGCGAAAGCTCCCAATGTTCAAGGGGTTGATTGTCGGATGTTAAAAAATACCACTTATTCTGAATTAGAAAATCCTGGGAATCAAACTGAATTAAATATTGAAAATTGGCCTGTCGTTGGGCAATTAAAACCCGGACAAAATTTTGAAATTAATTTAGGCCCTGCTGGGTTCGGGATTGTTTATGATACAAAACAACAACCTTGGATTTATGTAGAAAAAGCTAATGAAACAGATGCACCCTCCCATTGTTTTGTTCGCGCTAATCAACGGTTTGTTCAACCGATTTCTCCTCAATAATTAAAATGACGAATGACGAACTGGAATGAAATCTTGGTCATGCTGAATCAAATGAAGCATCCCAGAGCTTAGTCAAGTGTCCCATACATCTATCTGAAATCAAGTCTTTGTCATGCTGAATGAAATAAAGCATCCCAGAGATTGTTGATTATTGACGCAGACGTCAAACACTTGGACAGTCTATATCATAGAAAATGAATCTTGACAAGAGGTTCTATTGGGTTTACTAGAGTTTTCGTGAATTGAAGCGGGAGCCAAAACCTGGGGGGATTCACGAAAAACCCTAGAACCTCGACAATTAAATAGTTTTAGCTGTTGATCTAGGTTCATTATTGTCAAAGATTTGACACTCCTCGCGAATCAAGCGACGAGGATTCTTAAGTAGTCCAAAAACGAACCCTTAATGGCGTAGTCAATGCACCACTACTGACTCCATTGAGATTTAATCCCAATGTTGCCGATACTTTAAGAATAATGTTAGCTGCGGCATTACAATCAGCATTGATATATTGATTAAATGCAGTGCGATACAAACCCCGTTTAACTCGTTTTCCTGACGGCTTCCAATTGTCGGGTTTTTCACCGAATTCAGGGAGAAAATCATGATCAAGAAAACTAGCCTTTGAGGTATAAGATTCCTCGGTTTCTATCAACTCAATTCCATAACGAGAACAAAGTTCTTGAATTCGAGATTTTAAGCGGGCGGTGGGAATCTGAATAAAGTTCTGATTCCCTTTCTTCCCAAGGGTAGCACCATCTTTTTGTTCTTTATTCCAACCCAAAACAATACGACCGATACTATTTTCGATGCAATAGTTAATGACCAATCTGGCAGCTTTATTGATAGCATCTCTAACCTGACGATTCCGTTTTTCAGTTAGAGCGGATAAAGCATTACTCCAAAAACCTTGGGGTTTACCATTTTTATGATCAGCAACTTGCTTGTTGTACCACTGATTTAAAGATTTCAAATGTTTACCATCAACAATAAAACTGGTTCCTATGTTACTGACGCAAGTTAACCAATTATCGATTCCATGATCTATTCCTAGTACCTGGTTTTTATCTAGTTCAATATTTTCTGTTTGAACTTGATAAATAAACTCGGCATAAAAACATTTATTCCGAGGAAGGATGCGAACTTCTTTGATTGAGTCCCAGTTCAGGTTAGATGGCATGGGTAATAAAAATGAATCAATCCCAAACCATGCTTTAACCTGATTTCCTAACGGAATTCTAATTCCCTCTGGGGTTAACTTCAACCATCGAACCGGATAGGAAACTGTAAATAGCCCTTGCTTCCTATATTTAGGAGGATGGGGCTTTTCTTCTAAGTTTCCAGTCTTCCACAATTTTAGAAGTTCTTTATAAGAACTCATGGCTTCTACTACTGAATTGCAAGTTTGTTGAGCAGAAGAAACATACATTGCCTTAAAATGCAGGTTTGCACTTTTAGACATTTCAGAACAAACGGCTCTCCTATTAACAAAAACGTGCTTTTTGAAAAACATTTGCCTAGCATAATAAAGAGCGCAATTGTAGACCTTGTTAGATTCTGAACAAAGATACTCGATAATCGCCTCAATATCACGACTGGTATGAATTAGAACCTGTTGACAACCATACATTTTTTGTCGTTTACTGTAATATGGTCAACATTATAACTATTGAATAGAAAATTGACAAT
>NZ_JBJUDF010000075.1:0-26109 GCF_046067725.1 Planktothrix sp. | reverse complement strand
GTGTTATTAGGTGTTAATTCTGCAATAGCTAGAGCTACGGTTTTAAAAGTTAAATAAGTTTTACTACCAGGTTCTTTAGTATCCCAAACGCTTTTGATTTCTTCCCAAGTCGGGTAATTATCCCAGTTAGGAAATAGCTTAAAGTAAGAACCATATTGTGCATTAAAACTTGACCAGTCAGACACTCCCCCTAGTTTGTTAACATCTCTCTCTCGCTGCCTTCCTGTGTTACGATTCTTGCCACAAAAATAATTGTCTTCTACTTTTTTGAATATCTCACGATAAGTTAATAGATCGTTCTTGATCGTATTTTTCCCGATGATTTCAGCGTTATACCACTCCCAGAATTCAGAGGAGGTACTGTAACGTTTTAACGCCTCAGACACCTTGTAAGCTTTGTCAATTGCCTCTAGTACACCCTTTTCCGTGAACTGGACACTACAACTCCTAGAGGTACGTTTTCCCGTTGTAGGGTCTACGAACTGAAGGAATAGTAATCTATTATCATGTAGTTTAAGAGTTACCCCTTTTGGACATTCCTTACGTTTACGATCATAGAACGCTATTAAATCAGAAAACTGGTTATATGTTCCGTTACTCATTGATTACTCATCCTTTATATAGGGGTAAAGTTTGAGTAATCCTAAACAACGTATTTATAGGGGTTGTAGCTATAGTATCAAGTTCAAATCTTGTCACCAGCTTTCCTTCCAACCAACTAATTACAAGTCATCTACTCTACTATTGAGCTACAATATTGATTAAAGCACTCACTCTTCACTCAATATATTACTAAAAACTTTTGCGTTATCTTGTCATACCCTGAATACTCTCTACCTGACACATTAAAGCTGTCACTCATGATTCACTCACTCTGTTTACGGGTTAATGATTGAGTGAAGTTAAATCACCGTAGAATCAGGGTTTGAGACATCTTACCGGATTCGATTCTAGTAGGGTGCACTTTAAGGGTTGATTGCAAATCTCACTGAAATTTTTATAATTTCAATGAATCTTGGAATCTTGACCTATGACAGATGCACTAACTAAACTAACCTATCAAGCCTTTCAGCAGGGAAAAAGCTACTTTAGTTTAACTCACCAAACTTTAGCTAATCAATTGCTGAATTGGATTAATCCGATTGCGACTGAAGCCAAAACCGAACCCCTAAGTCCTGCAATTCTATTAAAAGTTCAAAGTTTGTTAAATCAAATTATTGAAACGGACTGGGAAGATGCCGAACAAGGAGTTTATCCTGTTTCAATCTTATTTGATAATTCCTGGGATGATTTCTGGCGTTATTATCCGATGCTATTACTTGATTTACCCCAACGTCGGCAACGAATTAATCAAAAACGCTATCAAGATTTTTCTTCTGAGATTGATACAGAAGGATATCCCAGTTATTATATCCAGAATTTCCATCATCAAACCGATGGATATCTCAGTGAAATGTCCGCAAATTTATATGATTTGCAGGTTGAAATTTTGTTTAGTGGGGCAGCAGACTTGATGCGTCGTCGGGTTCTTGCTCCTTTAAAAACAGGATTATTAAAAGGATTTAATACTATTCCTGAAAAACAAATTCGCCTGTTAGATGTTGCCTGTGGCACAGGTCGAACCTTGAGAAATATTCGGGCAATGTTACCCAAAGCTTCCTTATTTGGTGTGGATTTATCTCCGACTTATTTACGGAAAGCCAACCAAATTTTATCGGAACTTCCCCAAGAATTACCCCAGTTGATTCAAGCTAATGCGGAAGATTTACCTTTTCCTGATAATTTCTTTCAGGGCGTAACCTCCGTTTTTTTATTCCATGAATTACCAGCGTCTGTTCGTCAGAGGGTCATTGATGAATGTTTTCGAGTCACGAAACCCGGAGGAATTTTTATTATTTGTGATTCGATTCAACTTCAGGATCACCCTGATTTAAAACCGATGTTGGAAAACTTTTCTAAAACATTTCATGAACCTTATTATCATCATTATATTACCGATGATTTAGGGGAACGATTAGAAAAGGCAGGATTCCAAACGATTAACCTGCAAACCCATTTTGCTAGTAAATATTGGATTGCTCATAAACCTTATTAAGGAATTGATTGATCCGTGAAGAATAGGGCGGGGTCATCCCGTCCCTAGAGACTCCAGCAATACGATACAATGCAACTAAACGCGAGTAATACTATTATGACAAGTACAGAACAAGCACCCTTAACAACTGAAACCAGCGATGAACTGATTGAAGATGCAATGGCAACCGTCAAACCTTCAGAAGAAATTGAAGCGATTCTGGCTGGGTTAGCGGAAGACCAAAAGGTGATGGTGAGAACCTCCGAAGCGGGGAAGATTTGGCAGTTTGAATATGGAAGTGTGGAAGTTTTTGTCCAACTCACCGGAGAAACCGATGAAGATACGTTAACGGTTTGGGCAACTGTGTTAAAATTTCCGGTTAAAAATGAAAACCAGTTAATGCGAAAATTATTAGAAATGAACTGGTTATCAACCATAGAATCTCATTTTGCCATTGTTAATGATCAAGTTGTGGTTTTATCTACTCGAACTTTAGCCGATATTTCCCCCAGCGAAATTTCCCGAATTATTACCATTGTGGCGACGGTTGCTGATAATAATGATGACAACTTACAAGCTGAATTCAAAGTCTAAACTTTGGCGTTTTATTCCCGTTTTGAACGCATCGGGACACCTACAAATGGCGATTGACCATTGGTTGTTTCAACAACATCAACAAGGGAAACATCCTTCTACCTTGCGATTTTATCTGTGGGAATCTCCAACCCTTTCTTTAGGTTATCATCAAAAACATTGGCCGGAACATTGGCAACAGTTAATTTGGCAAAACCAATCTTTAGAATTAGTCCGACGTCCCACCGGAGGTCGGGCGGTTTTACATCAAGGAGATTTAACTTATGCCGTGATTACCTCCCAATTACCTGAAAATCCCAGAATTGCCTATCAAACATTATGCCAATTTTTAATTGAAGCTTGGCGATCGCTCGGTCTTGAATTGCATTATGGGACGACCGGACGGGGATACATCCACAACCCCAACTGTTTTGCCACCGCCACCGCCGCCGATTTAATTTTATCCGATGGGACAAAATTAATCGGAAGTGCCCAACTCAGGGGGAATGGAGTCATTTTACAACATGGGTCAATTCGCTTAACCCCCGATGCAGAATTGTTTCGTCAGGTGTTTGGTGTGGAAATGCCAGCACCGATTTTAACCTCGATTGCATCACCAAAGGCGTTAATTCCAACGGTTATCGATGCTTTGATGATGGCGGCTCAAGAGTGTTTTGGCGGAGAATGGGTGGTAGAACCCCTCTCGGATACGGAATTAGAGACAATTGAAAGGGAATATTCAGGAAATTGGAACGTGAACTAGGGATGTTTTCTGACCCCCTGGTGGTTTAAGATCAACAATGATTAACACACCTGAGTTAAAGATTAAAAACAAATGGATACAAAAGCATTTAGACGTTCATTACAACAGTCAGAAAGTTATCACCGTAAAGGCTTCGGTCATCAAGAAGAAGTGGCAAATGTCATGCAATCTGCCTATCAAAGTTCTTTGATTCAAGAACTCCGAGCCAATAACTATATGATGAAACGAGGTCATGTCACTATTAAAATGGCTCAATCTTTTGGATTTTGTTGGGGGGTAGAACGAGCGGTGGCAATGGCTTATGAAACTCGCCAACATTTCCCGACAGAAAATATTTGGATTACCAATGAAATTATCCATAATCCTTCGGTGAATCAACATTTAAAGAATATGAATGTTGAGTTTATTCCGGTTGAAAATGGCATTAAGGATTTTTCCGTTGTTAATTCCGGGGATGTAGTGATTTTACCTGCCTTTGGGGCGAGTGTTCAAGAAATGCAAATCTTGAATGAAAAAGGCTGTAAAATTGTTGATACCACTTGTCCTTGGGTTTCTAAAGTTTGGAATACGGTTGAAAAACATAAAAAAAGAGATTATACCTCAATTATTCATGGGAAATATAACCATGAAGAAACGGTTGCTACCAGTTCCTTTGCCGATAAATATTTAATTGTTTTGAATTATAAAGAAGCAGAATATGTTTCTAATTATATTCTCAATGGAGGCAATCGTGAAGAATTTTTAGTTAAATTTAAGAATGCCTATTCCCAAGGTTTTGATCCGGATCAAGATTTAATTCAAATTGGGATTGCGAATCAAACCACAATGTTAAAAACAGAAACCGAACAAATCGGAAAACTGTTTGAACATACCATGATGAAAAAGTATGGCCCGGATCAATTAAATCAACATTTCCAAAGCTTCAATACCATTTGTGATGCTACCCAAGAACGTCAAGATGCGATGATTGGGATATTAGATGAACCTTTGGATTTAATGGTGGTCATCGGTGGATTTAATTCTTCTAATACCACCCATTTACAGGAAATGGCGATTGAAAAAAACATTCCCTCCTATCATATTGATTGTGCTGAACGGATTTTACCCGATAACCGGATTGAACATAAACCGTTAGGAAAGTCTTTAGAAATTCAAGAGAATTGGTTTCCCAATGGTGAAGTTTTAGTGGGAATTACTTCCGGTGCATCAACTCCTGATAAAGTGGTTGAAGAGGTGATAGAACGAATTCTTGCCCAGCAGTTTTCCACCGTTCAAGCTTAAAGATTAATCTCTCCTCCCTGGTTGCTAGGTAGAACCTAGCAATACTATCTTGCAGGTTCCGCCTGCTGTTACAGGGAGGTAAAACCTCCGTTATTGTGTTCCCTGATTCTACCAGGGAACTAGAGAATAAAGCATATTTTTATTTTCGATAAAAACACCAAAAACCCGATTAAATCTTACAATTTAATCATCTGATTCATAGAATCTTCTAACTGTTTTAATAAGGAATCAACATCTTTTCCAAGTTCAGCAAAACAGTCAGGGGGAGTAGGATTAGATTCAAAGTAAATTAATTTAACGTGATCAAACCCAATTCCAATAATCACAACTTCTTTTTCCGGTTGATATCCATCTACAATTCCTAATATTTCTTGTAAACGGTTTTGAACACTTTGATTGAGTTGTTCAATGGCAGATTTTGGACAAGCAACAAAATGGGGAGTCGGTTTAACATCAATTCCTAGGGTATCCGGTTGTTCACCCCATTGTAAACGTAAACCCCAAGCTAAAGCAGCTAATTCCTGACGGTGAGTTTCCACAAACCGATCCAACTGAGTTTGCCAACTGGGTTCTCCTAAACTCGGTTGATTGCTATCAAGTTTAATCATTGTTTTACAACTAACTTTTACTTAGTTTATATATTTTATCAGTAATCAGTCATCAGTAGTCAGTTATTAGGTGTTAAGTTTCAAGTCTGAGTAGTCAATTGTTAGGTGTCAGGTGTCAAGTGTCAGTATTTTTGAGGAATAGACGATGCAATTTATAACTCAGTATTGTTATTAATACGGTTATAGGAAAATTTGATGTATATTAACTTACATTTTATTTTTATTGATTCATGGTATAATAATTTTATTAACGGAACTTATTGACGCTATAACCTATCTTTAAAATTGAGATGATCTCTCTCAATTTTAAAATGTAAGCTACTTTTATTTATTGTCATTATTAATCAAGCTTGATCGAATATTTTCCTGATTTTTGTCGTGTATCTCGAAGAAAAGGGATAGACATTCTGAGTTTTTGAGAGGAGAATTTTATCATGAGTCTTGATGCTTTTGATTCAGGAAATATATTCTTTAGTTCGTCTCAAGCAATGATTCCCTATCCTCAAACCTTGTTTCTTCCATTAGAATTTAATTTTCCGATGGGAAGAAATTCTAATCCGATTTCTAGTGTTGAAATCAGTTCTTTACCCACTCCTAATGCTGATTTAATCATGGGTACAGAATTTGCAGATAATATTTTTGCTTTGGGTGGTAATGATACCATTTATGGGTTAGAAAACAATGATATTTTAGGCGGAAATCAACAAGCGGATCAAATTTTTGGAAATCAAGGAAATGATAGCCTTTATGGAGGTCAAGATCAAGATACTTTAGCGGGAGGTCAAGATTCTGATTTAATTTTCGGCGATTTTGGTGATGATTTGGTATTGGGCGATCGCGGTACAGATACATTATTTGGAAATCAGGATAACGATACTATTTATGGGGGAAAAGAGAATGATTTAGTGGCGGGTGGAGATGGAAATGATCAATTATTAGGTGATTTTGGTGATGATATTATTTATGGAGATTTAGGTGCAGATACCCTAACAGGTGGTGAGGGAAATGATAAATTTTATATTGGTAAAATGATGGGAGGATTTGCTCTGACTGATGCTGATATTATTGAAGATTTTACATTAAATAAAGATTTAGTTGGATTACTAGAAGATTTAACCTTTAGTGATTTGAAGATTGATCAAGGAACAGGAGAATATATCAATGATACGATTATTCAAGATAAAAATTCTCAGGAATATTTAGCAATTCTCAAAAATGTAAATAGCAATACTCTTAATTCTGATGATTTTATTTTTGAAGGTTCTGAACCGACTCCATCCCCAACACCAGAACCCACTCCTTTTCCAACACCAGAACCTACACCATCTCCAGTTCCAGAACCGACTCCATCTCCCACACCCGACCCAACACCTGACCCATCTCCCACACCAACACCCACACCAGAACCGACCCCATCTCCCACACCCACACCCACACCAGAACCCACTCCATCTCCCACACCAGAACCCACACCCACACCAGAACCCACTCCATCTCCCACACCGACTCCGAGCCCAACACCTACACCAGAACCCACTCCAGCACCTCTGAGTGTTGTAACCTTTAGTGCGGCTAACTTTAGTGTTAATGAAGATGGGACAACTCAAGCTAATGTGAGTGTTACTCGGACGGGTAATAGTGTTGGAGATGTGGGAGTTACAGTTAATCTCAATAATGGCACAGCAACTGCACCAGATGACTATAATAATAGTGTAATTACTGTTAATTTTGCTGATGGAGATACTACGCCGAAAACTGTTACAATTCCGATCATTGATGATAGTGTTTTTGAACCCACGGAAACCGTTAATTTAGCCTTAACCTTGACCGCAGGAACAGCCACATTAGGAATCCAAAACACTGCTATTTTGCAAATTGTTGATAATGATCCCAGTGATAATCTTCAGTTAAATAGCGCAACTTATTTAGGAACAACCGGAACTGATAGTGCAGCATCGGTAGAAATTTCACCCGTTGATAATACGATTATTGTTGCGGCTAATTTTAACGGGTTAGGAGAAATTCAACGGTTACAAAATGGCAATACAGCACCTTTATCGAATACATCATTAGGCGGTCTTGTTAATGATTTAGATGTGGATCGAGACAGTGGAGAAATTGTCGCCGTTGGAGATTTTGGTATTAAAGTTTATAACCCCACCGCCAATACAGTTTTATGGCAACAACCCGGTAATTTTAATCGAGTTGCGATCGCCAATGATGGGACTGTAGCCACCTTAAATAATAGTACCGATACCGTAACCTTATGGAGTCCAACGGGAACATTATTAACAAGTACAATATTAACCGGAACTAATGTTAATCCGGCGGATATTGCTCTTGATCCCACGACAAAACAAGTTTTTGTTACCGGATATAATCAAGTCACCAGCATTTTACAAACTCCCTTTTTACGAGGGTTTGATTCTTCCCTGAATTTATTATGGAAAACCTGGGATTTTAGTGTGTCTGAAGTCACTGGACAAAATTTAGGTGCAGATACCAGGGGCGAACGAATTACCATTGGTAAAGATGGAGGGCTTTATTTCCTTGGAAGAACCGACGGCGGAAATAACGTTTTTCAACGTAATGGTCAAAATATTACTCAAACTTTAACGACCTTGGTTAATGTAGATTCTTTTAATAATTTTTCCGGTGCGGGAGCCGGATCTTTCACCTTCCATAGCAAGATTAATCCCAATACGGGAACAATAGATCAAGGTCAATTTATTGTCACCCGAACCAGCACAGGAGCAAATAGTTTTACCCCCAATTCCATCACCGCCGATGAATTTGGTAATGTATATATAGGAGGTTCTTCTGCATTTCAATTGCAAAATCGTGCTTCTAAAACCATTAATGGTCAACCCGTTGGTGCTTATACCTTGGGAGAAATGGCGGTGTTAGGATTATCTGCTGATTATACCGTCCGAAAATTCTGGACTCCCTTAACCCAAACTGGGGATAGTGATGGCGCGAAAGGAACTGTAAATGGTTTTACCGTTGCGAATGGTCAAGCGGTGATTTTGGGAACACTAACACAACCTTCTGTTACAACAACCACTAATGCAATTAATCCTAATCCATTAGGAGGCAATGATGCGTATTTAGCAACGTGGTCAGTTTAGGGTTTCCAGAAACCGGGTTTCTCCATAAAACTTGATGGAAACTTACCGATAAAAGTTATATTCCCTCCTTGAATGTTTGCTACGCATCCGTCCCCTGTAGAGAGGTTGCATGCAACCTCTCTACAGGGGGTTTAGGTGATCAAATTCCATATTAGAAACCCGGTTTCTATAATCTACGTCTATCAATTTAAGTCCACTTCCGTTTTGATGTTCTACCTCTAACTTGTGAATTCTCACACGCACTCATTATGTTAAAACGCTTTACAATGACTCAATCTTTCCGTCATCGATGGGTTTATCTTATTATTTCAATAACCGTTACCCTGAGTATTTTATTAAGTTCAACAATCGCAACTTGGGCAATTCCTTTACCGGAATTAATTTTTAGGGGAGTTCAAATTATTCAATTATCAAATTTATCTGCCCGTCAAGAAGTTGCACTGGGAGAACAAATCAATGAAGAATTGCTTTCTAAACAAGTTCGATTATTTCGTAACCCCGAAGCTCAAAATTATATTAATCAAATTGGTCAACGTTTAGTTCAAGCCAGCGATCGCCCCAATATTCCTTATACATTTCAAGTGATTGATGATCGCAATATTAATGCGTTTGCCACCATGGGGGGGTTTGTTTATGTGCATACAGGGTTAATTGCCGCCGCTAGTAATGAAGCCGAATTAGCCAGTGTTATCTCCCATGAAATCGGCCATATCGCCGGACGTCATGCAATTAAACAAATGCGTCAAGCCGCCGTTGCTGCGGGGGTAGCGAGTGCAGTGGGAGTAGATCGAAATAAATTAGTTCAAATTGGGGTAGAACTTGCTTTAAACCGCCCCAAAAGTCGGGAAGCAGAATATGAAGCAGATCGCATGGGTTTAGAAACTTTAATTCGGGCGGGTTATTCCCCACGAGGAGCGATTGATTTTATGGCTAAACTGTTAAAAAGTGGTTCTCCTCCAACTATTATTAGCACTCATCCTGCTACTCGCGATCGCATTTCTGCCATGCAACAACTTCTTGATCCAAACTTGTTTAATTCCGGTGATGGATTAGATAATAATTTCTATCGCGCCACCGTTGAACGAATTTTATCTTAATCCAATTCATCAAACCATTAAGCGCCTTGAATGAACATTCATTTAAGGCGCTTTTGATTTGATCAGGATATATGCTATACTCACCTACTAACTAGAGTTCAGTCAGCCTAATCCACTCTTTTTTAATGAAGTAGGAACGGGGGAACCACTTTTAGGGGCTTATCTCCGATTGTTTTCCATTGTCGAGAAGGACATCTCTCAGTCCTAGCCCGTCAGCTAACCCCGTCGGCTGTGAGAGAAGACTGTTGATCGACAGAATGTTTCTGATCGTTCTCACCAGGATTCCAAAACAACAAGACTCTGTTATTCAATAATGGGTATTGAACCCTTGGGTCAGACACTTTTGATTTCCTAAAGTCATACAGATCGCTAAATTTTGTTATTTGTTGATTTGAGGAGAATCAAAATATTAATTCGCTGTTTTTCAATAAAAGGTACGCAGGGATTAAGGTTTGTTAACCCCCATTAATTTTACTGTCCTTTACAGTTGAGGCTGACTATGCACCCTGCGATTTTAGTTCTCCTACAAGTCTTAGTGGTGATTGGATTATCCCGATTAATGGGGTTAGTCTGTCGTCAAATTAAACAACCGTTAGTGATTGGAGAAATTATTGCCGGAATTATGTTAGGGCCATCTTTATTAGGCTTAATTGCCCCTGATATAATGACGGCTTTATTCCCGGCTGAAACCCTATCCTACTTAAATGTTTTATCGGAAATTGGGTTAATTTTCTTCATGTTCTTAATTGGATTAGAACTCAACCCCAAATATTTAAGTGGACAACTGGAAACCGCTATTTTAATTTCCCATGTGAGTATTATTGTTCCCTTATCTTTGGGGATGATCTCAGCTTTGTATTTTTATCCAATTGTTTCTAATGATAGTGTTTCTTTTACGGCGTTTTCTTTATTTTTAGGTTCAGCATTATCCATTACTGCTTTTCCCGTTTTAGCTAGAATTATTACAGAAAATAATTTACAAGGAACCCGTTTAGGAACTTTAGCGTTAACTTGTGCCGCCGTTGATGATGTCACCGCCTGGTGTTTATTAGCCTTAGCGATCGCAGTCACTCGAACTAACAGTATATCGGGAGCATTTCCCACCATTATTGCATCGCTATTTTATATTATTTTAATGGTAACGGCTGGACGCTGGATCTTACAAAAACTCGCCATTCATTATCAACGGCGAGGACGACTAACCCAATGGGTTTTAGCATGGATTTATATGGGAGTTGTCGCTTCGGCTTTAATTACCGAATTAATTGGAATTCACTTAATTTTTGGAGCCTTTTTAGTCGGTGCAGTCCTGCCAAAAGAACCCGGTTTAGTGAGAGAATTAGCCGAGAAAACCGAGGATTTTGTTTTAATTTTCTTACTTCCGATTTTCTTTGCTTATAGTGGATTACGCACACAAATTGGCTTACTGAATCGTCCTGAATTATGGTTATTATGCGGGTTAGTCATCGCGGTGGCAATTATTGGTAAATATGTCGGAACTTATGTTGCCGCGCGAGTAAGTGGAATTGAAAAACGGGAAGCTTCCGCATTAGGTTGGTTAATGAATACAAGAGGATTAACCGAACTAATTGTTTTAAATATTGGCTTAAGTTTTGGGGTGATTTCACCGTTGCTATTTACCATGTTAGTGATTATGGCATTAGTGACGACCTTTATGACCTCTCCCTTATTAGAAAAAACTTATCCCAAAGAATTAATTAAACTTGATGTCGTTCAACCTGAACCCGAAGCAATTAGCCCTCAACCTGTCACTCCATCCTATCGGGTTTTAGTTCCTGTTGCCAATCCTAACACCCACAAAGAATTACTGAATTTAGCCTTAGCAATTGCTGGAAAACCCCCGGCAGTTGTTCATCCTTTAAGTTTAATTGAACTGGAAGAAGATTATTTATTTCAAAGTACCCCCGATGAAGCGAATTACTTAATGAAGCAACAACAACAACGTTTAGAAGAATTAATTCAAAGTTTAGAACCTCCTGAAGTCAGAAAAGGGGTGCATCCCATTATCCGAATTGCCTACGATGTGGCGAAAGAAACTGGAGAAATTGCCCTGGCAGATCAAGCTAATTTAATTTTAGTCGGTTGGCATCGTCCTGCCTTTAGTGATAATCGTTTAGGAGGAAGAGTCGGTCAAATTTTGAATACTTCCCCGACGGATGTAGCAGTATTTGTGAGTAAAGAACAACATCAAATTCAGTCTTTATTAGTTGCGTATGCTTCTAATATTCATGATGATTTAGGATTAACGTTAGCTCTCAGAATGCTATTTAATGATCCCAATCGTCAGTTAAAAATTTTAGTAACCCTTCAGGAACCAGACGAAGAATTCAGTTATGAATTACGGAATGTAATTGATGCCTTACCTCCCCCCATTCAAGCCCGTGTACAACTGATTCGAGTCGAAGACACTGATCCGATTCAAGCCGTCATTGAGGCTTCAACAACTGTAGATTTAACCATTGCGGGCACCAGTCGGACTTGGGGAATTGAACGGCAAACCTTGGGACGCTATACCGATCAATTAGCTCAAGATTGTCATTCATCTTTACTAATTACTCGCAGTTATTCTCAAGTTGCATCCCACATTGCCTCCTTATTACAGCAACCGATTAATCAATGATAAAACCTTAAAATTCTGAACCCACTATGCACCATCATTTTAACTTAAAGTCATTCATCTTTTATGGAACTATGATTGGTTCCGTCGTTCTTTTATTTAAGGGGGTGACCGCCTATGGGGAAAGTCAATTGAAAGCACCGCATAGTATTGGGGGTGATTATGCAATGAAGTTAGAAAATCCTCCTGAATGCTTAAAAAAACAAAATTTAGTTTTAAAAATCGAACAATCAGGAGTGTATATTTTTGCCAAGTTAGCCTTAAAAAAGACTGAACCTCATCTAGATCCAATCAATTTACAAGGTCGCTTAGAAAATCAGCAAATGATCTTATCAGGGAGTTTAAACCCCTGGTTCTTCTGTACACCTGATTCTTTCTCAACGGCGAATGAATTGACCCTGAAAGGAAGCTTTCAAGAAAAAACGTTGACGGGTCAACTTGAAACCCAAACCTTATCAAATCTGATTCAATTTCAAGCGAAATTGAGTCCCGTGTCTACATCTGAAAAACAAACTCATTAAATCTATTCAAGAACAAAGGAGACATCTTTTTTAAAACTAAATTAATCTACTGTTAAACCTTGATTTAGCGTCAACCTATGTTATCACTAGACACAATGGATTCTTTAATTGCTGGAATTACTTTTATCACGGTTATTATTCTGATCATGGCAGAGTGGTTGCACCTAACCATTGCAGCATTTTTAGGGGCTCTCATCCTAATTTTTTTCCATGTCATGACCTTAACTGAAGCTGTAACTTATATTAGTCGTAGTTATGCAACTTTAGCTTTATTTTTTGGGGTGATGGTCTTAGTTCGTGCCTTTGAACCGACTAAAGTTTTTGATTATTTAGCGGTTAAAATGATTTGGTTAGCCAAGGGAGAAGGCAAACGATTACTGTTAGGAATAGTAGCATTAACCACTCCCATTTGTGCCGTATTACCTAACGCCACAACGGTGATGTTATTAGCACCTTTAATTCCTCCCATTGCTCAAGATTTAGGCATTGATTTTGTCCCCTTATTAATTTTAATGGTTTTCATTGCTAATAGTGCCGGATTATTAACCTTAGTCGGAGATCCAGCCACATTTATTGTCGGAGATTCAATTAATATTAGCTTTGTTGATTATCTACAACGCTTGAGTATTGGAGGAGCATTAGCGGTTGTCAGCGTGGTGATTTTATTACCCATTTTATTTCGTAAAACGTGGAATACTAAATTTGAACATTTAGAAGATTTACCCCATCCTCAAATTAATCACCCTCGAACCTTGGCGATGGGAGGATTAATTATCGTGTTTGTACTCACTTTTTTTGTAATTGGAGAAACCCTACCCGTTCCCATTTCTCCGGCGGCGGTGGCGTTATTAGGGGCGGCTTTAGCCTTAATGTTAGCCCATCACAGTAAAATTGATACGGTTAATAATATTTTGCGAGATTTAGACTGGAGTACCTTAATTTTCTTCATGTCAATTTTTGTGTTAATTGGAGGATTAGAAAAAACAGGAGTGATTAATAGTTTATCAGGACTTCTGGCGATTATCTTAGGAAAAAATATTGCTCTAGGTTCAATTTTAATGTTATTTACAGTGGGGCTGATTTCGAGTGTTGTACCGAATATTCCTTTAGTTGTAGCGATGGTTCCTTTGTTAAAGCAATATTTAGTTAATGTAGGATTTGTAGGCGTGGAAGTGCTTGATCCTGCCTTTAGCGGACAGTTTCCACCGGAAGTATTACCGCTATTTTATGCAATGATGTATGGAGCAACTTTAGGAGGAAATGGCACATTAGTCGGGGCTTCTTCTAATATTGTTGCTGCTGGAATTTCAGAACAACATGGACGCAGTATGTCTTTTAAAACTTTTCTCCGGTATGGGATTCCGGTGATGCTGGTACAACTGTTTGTAGCAATGTTATATGTGGTTGTTATGTTTCTGATTTAATCCCTGAGTGATTAAGAATCGGTGAAATTATTCCAAGGGAGTTAATTCATTTGTTTCTGTAGGAAGGGTGGGAGGAACTTCTATTTTTTTCCAATCTAAAACTGCATAAACTTCTACTAACTTTTGGCGACCTTTAACTTTAACTTCCCCTAAACTTTTCAAGAGAATATCCTGATGATTTTCTATAGCAGCAGCCGTTAATTCATTAATTAAAATGCTATATTCAGGATATTCTTTAGTTAAGGTTTCCAAACGTGCTGCCACATTCACCGCATCGCCAATGACCGTATATAATAACCGTTCTAGGGAGCCAATTTGTCCAGCAACTACTTCGCCGCTACTAATCCCAATTCCGGCATGAATGGGTGCTTCCCCCCGTTGAATACGCCGTTGATTTAATTCTCCCAAACGTTCACGCATGGTTAATGCCGCCGCCACTGACCGCCATTCTGTTTCGGCTGGGGATAAGGGGGCACCGAAAATCACCACAATTGCATCCCCAATAAAATTATTAACATATCCTCCCCAAGGGCGAATAGCATCAGTCATTTCCGTTAAATATTCATTGAGAAATGCGACAACTTCTTGCGGTTTCATTTCTTCCGATAGGGTAGAAAAATTGCGAATGTCGCTAAATAAAACGGATACCCAACACAATTCTCCTCCTAATTGTAATTGACCTTGTAATAATTTTTCTCGGACTTCTGGTGAAACCACACGGCCAAAAATATCCCGCTCTCGCTCTCGTTCTCGTAATCCCACAATCATCTTATTAATGGCATGGGCTAAAAGTTCTAATTCTTGGCAGGTTTTAATCTCCAGTTTTTCTACTTCTAAATCACCGTTTTGAACCCGATAAGTTACTTTCTTGATGTGTTTAATTGGTTTCACAAAAAATCGCTCACTCACAACAATTCCTAAACTGGTTGTTCCGATAATTAATGTAGTGATAAATACAAGTAAAACTTTATTGTTTCTTTTAATTTGATCCATATATTTATCTTCAGGGATAACGGTTCCTACCAACCAATCTAATTTATTCATCGGAGTCAATGATATATAATAAAATTTCTGGGTTTGGGGATCTTTATAGCCCAACTGTAGAGGATACCTAATCATTTTTAAGTCAATTCCCCGTTCTGCTAAGGTTTCGACGGCTAGCTGAAAAGCAGGATTTTTAGAATATTTTAATAGCTTAAGTTGAGGTTGATCTTGACCTTTAATTTGAATGGGATTATGTTCATTGGGATCAGTAGAAGCAATCATTTCTCCTTTAGAGTTAATGACAAAAACATCAATATTCCGATGTCCTTTTTGTTGTTGCTTTAAACGTTGAGAAATTTGTTTCAGTTCAAAACCGACACCAATAATTCCTAACAATTCATCTCCTTGATAAAGGGTGACATTAGAATCAATCCCCGGTGTATTGGTGGAACGATAAACATAAACTGTCCAAGCCGCTTTACCCAGTGTTTTCAGAGCATCTTGATACCAAGGGCGATGAGGAGCGTACCAATTCGGTTCTTCAATTTGAGTTGTTCCTATAAATTGCAGAGCGTTTCCTACTAATTGATAACTATCCGTAGTTTTTACGGCTAATTTTTCATCGGGATACCATTGACGAAAATGAAGTTTTAACACTTCTTGGGGATCTAGTTTAGAACGATCATTTCCTACAGATAAACGTTGAGCACCAACATAATTACCATTAGGGTAGGCAAACTGAACAAAAGTAAAATTCGGATTAGATTGCAAAACACTGAGAAAAAATTTATCCCGTTGTTGTGGCTCATTAATGTCAATTAAATTCTGAGTAATTGTACTCTCAATTAAATCTTGTGTATAAGATACATCTTGAAATAAATCCGCGAATTCTTTGGATGTTGATAGGGCAATTTCTTCATTGATTTGAGTGACAATTTGATCGATATTTTTTTTAGAGGTAAAGTACCAGGAAAAATAAACAATTGCGGTAGTAAAACTGATCATTAAAAGAATAAAAACTGTAAGCAGAGTTGTTAAACTGATGCTAGTTTCGATTCCCTGATTTTTGTGAATTCCTTTCATGGTCATCTGGCGATAGGATAGGGTGAATTAAATTAAAAGGATTTTATTCCTAGTATGTTAGCTGGACTAGGATAATGGAGCAAGTTAAGGTGTTCTCACGGAAGAGTTTCAATGTAGATGCAGGAGTTGATGGGGTTCTGTAAAGTATAGTACCTAATTCATGAATGTCTGTTACCCTAAAATAAGTTTAATGAATCGATACTGATCAAGTCGGGTAGCCTTAGAAGTTAAGATATAGTTTAGAGGCATCAGATTCAACCTAGGGAAACTTCTTCATAGGTATCCTTCTATACTAACAATGAGATGTTTCAGGGATGCTATATCGATACCAGGAGGGTGATTGTCATTGAAAGCTCGATTCCATAAAATATTTAAGGGGAAAATTCTTAATGTTTTCTTCATCATAGTGGTAGGAATTGGGATTTTGTTTCCATCCCTAACTTCATTCTCTCAAACTCATCAAGCTCCAGCCAAAATCCGGGAAACAACAACGTTAGTAACTGTCTCCTCTTCATCCTTCAACAATCCGGCTGCAAAACCCCCTGAATCCACTCCAGAACTCAGTTTAGGAAGCTACGGAACTGCGGTTCAACAATTGCAAAAGCAACTCAAGCAAAACGGTTATTTTACAGGGCCAATTGATGGAATTTACGATCAAAAAACTGAATTAGCTGTCTATAATTTCCAAATTAGTATGGGATTATTGGCAGATGGGGTTGTAGGTCAAGAAACCTTAAAATCTCTAAATAATCCCTCTCTTTTAACCTCATTTTTTCCTGTATCAAATTTATCAAAAACCAACCTAAATTCTGCTTCTAATCTTCCTCCTGATATTCAAGGAATTTTAGATCGAGGGGTACTGGTTGTGGCGGTTTTAGGAACGGATAATCCGCCTTTTTTTAGCGAGAATCCCCAAGGTGAATTAACCGGATTAGATATTGATTTAGGTCAATCCATTGCCAGAGAATTAGGGGTTCAAATTAAATTTGATCGGTCGGCAAAAGTTTTTAATGAGGTTGTAGATTTAGTTCATCACCACAAAGCTGATATTGGGATCTCGAAATTAAGTATTAGTATGGCAAGGGCTAAAAAAGTGCTGTTTTCTTCTCCTTATGTCAGTATGCGTCAAGGATTGTTGGTCAATCGTTTAGAATTAGCGAAGAAAGCTCAAAATAAACGCCCTGAAGAGGTTATTCAAAATTTAGATGGAAAATTGGGAGTGATTCAGGGAACTCAATATGCGTTATTTTTTGCCAAAACTCGATTTCCTCAAGCTCAAATCGTTGAATTTGAAACTTGGGATGACGTTGTAGAATCGGTGAAAAAAGGGGAAGTCTTAGCCGCTTATCGAGATGAATTAGAAGTGAAAAAAATCGTACTCGCTCAACCTGATTCCGCTTTAGATATTCAAACCGTCGCTCTCACGGATACCAAGGATGCACTGGCAATGGTCATTCCCTGGGATTATAACCATTTCCTAGCGTTTGTTAATACTTATCTGGATTTGAATAACTTAAACTATACTGTTGAACAGTTAATTAATAAATATCCAGATATTTTTAAACAGGTACCCTAAATTCGAGGAATTAATAATGGGACACAGGAGAGTCTACCTATGAAGCCATCAAAAAAAAAGAGTTTGAGTTCTAAGATTATTAATATTTTAAAGAATCCTTGGCTCCTCTTAATTAGCATCATTTTTTCTATTGCTACAGGATTGTTAAAACCATCACTGGCTTTTCAACTTGAACCCATTGGTCAGATGTATTTAAGTTTGCTGAAAATGTGTGTTTTGCCGATTTTAATTTCAGCAATTACCATGAGTATTGGGCGACTTATGGCGTCTAATAATGCGACAAAATCCATCAAACGCATTATTATTATTTTTCCGGTGTTAATGGTATTCATTGCCGTAATTGCGATATTAGTGGCTGGAATCACAAAACCGGGAACTGGGTTAAGTGCAACAACTTTACAAAACCTGGGGATATTAGTTAATAAATCAGGAATTGATTTAGAAGTCGCCTTAAATCAACCTTTACCTCCTTTAAAAAATCAACCCGGATTAGGAAGTTTTGTAATTAGTATGATTCCCGATAATATTTTTGATGCCCTAAGTAAAGGAGATACATTAAAGGTTTTATTTTTCTCTATTATTTTTGGAATTTCTTTGGGAATGATTCAAGATAGCACCTCGGCATCTCAGGCTTTTTTAGATGGTTTAGAAATTATTTATCGCACCTTTAATAAATGGATTAGTTGGTTAACCTTGCTGCTGCCATTTGGATTATATAGTTTACTTTCGGCACAAATTGCTCACACCGGATTAAACGTTGTATTTGCCATGGTTAATTTTATTGTGGTGGCTGTTTTTACCTATTTATTAATTTATGGAATGAGTACCGTTTTGATTGGGCTGCGGTCTCGATGTCAATTAAGTTATGTCTTCTCCATGGCTCAAGAACCCACAATTTTAGCTTTAGCAACCACAAATGCTTTAGCGTGTTTACCCTCAATGATTTCTACCATGAGTCAGGGTTTAAAATTTTCTCTACAAACTACAAACTTAGTTGTTCCTTTGGGGGTGACAGTCGGTCGTTTTGGTCAAGTGGTTTATTTCACCTTGGCGAGTGTCTTTGTTGCCCAACTGTATCAAATTTCGATTGGTGTATCGGGGTTAGCCATTATCATTGTCGGTTCGATTTTTGCTGGAATGGCCAGTTCAGGGGCGACGGGAATGGTAACCCTAACGACCCTGAACGTAGTTCTTAAACCGTTAGGATTACCGTTGGAAGCCGCCTTAGTTTTATTTATTGCCATTGACCCGATTATGGATCCCTTGCGAACATTATGCACCGTACATACAGCAATGGCAGCGACGGCTTTAATTGCAGATCAAGATCCTAAGTTTTTCCCCTTAGAATCAGAATCTCAACAAGATTTGATTACAACTTAAACCAGGTTAACGCTTCTGGTGCAAATTCCTCGGTTAAAATCTGTTCTTCGACGGGATAGGTATGACCGGAACAATTAATCACCACTTGTTCCTGGGGTTGGATAATGCCGCGTCGGACAAGTTTGATTAACCCAGCAAAAGCAACAGCCGTCGCAGGTTCCACAGAAATTCCTTCCGTTTGAGCTAACAGTCGAGTCACAGTATACGCTTCAGCATCCGTCGCCTGTTCCATCGCTCCTCCATATTTCTGCATTAAATCATAGAGCCAACTATAGGCAAAACCTGGATTTCCCGTAGCCAAGGTGGCGATCGCAGTTTTTGGGTCTGTAACCGGAATAGCTTCCCGTTCACCTTTTTCAAAAGCTTGTATCATCGGGTTACATCCAGAGGATTGAATCATTCCCAAACGCGGCACTTTATCGACCATTCCCACTACCATCATTTCCTCAAAGCCTTTAACGACTCCAATGGGCCCCATCGCCCCACTCACCCCCTGAATAAACCAGTCTGGTGCTTTCCCTTGAAGTTGTTCTCCTAACTCCAGAGCCATTGTTTTCATGCTTTCCCCACTGGTAAAGCTTTTCAAGCCACTATCTAAAAAAATCCCCTGATTTTGAGCAAATTCCGCAGCCACTTGTTTGGTTTGATCATAGGTTCCAGGGACTTTGACAGTTTCTGCACCATATAATCGAATTTCTCTAATTTTTTCATCGGGGGTTAAACCCGTCAGAAACGCCCAAAGTTTAATTCCCGCCCTCGCTGCATAAGCTGAATAGGAAATAGCTACATTCCCCGTTGAAGCTAAAACCATTTCTTTAATTCCCTGTTCCTTCATCACGGAAATGGTCACGGAAGCTTGTCGATCTTTAAAGGAACCTGTGGGATTTTGACGTTCATCCTTAATATAAAGATGATCTAAACCAATCAGCTTTCCGAAGTGTTGAGCATGAATTAAGGGTGTCCAACCTTCCCCCAGGGTGACAATATGGTTCAAATCAAATAAAGGTAAAAGTTCGTGATAGCGCCACAAACTGGGGTAACGGGTGGAAAGTTGGTCTTTCCAATGGGAATGAACCAACTGTTCAAGATCATACTCGGCTTGAAGAATCGTACCCCCACATTGAGGACAGACAATGGATGCTTTTTGATAAGCGGTAATCTGAGCACAATGGGTACATTTCAAATGAATCTTTTTTGTTTTTAAATTCATTGTTTATTCCTATGGCACGTTGAATTTAACTCGGTTTACATTAAGTTTCGACTGACAACAAGATTTAACAGGAAACTTCCTAACCCTGAAAATACCATTGTTGATGACCAAAAATTAACCGGGTACTGCTTAAACATTACTCATGGAGAGGGTCAACACAAAGCTCGTATTTTTAAGTCAGCCCTGGACTTAGATTAGGCAAGGCTTCCGATTGGGAAACTCTGAATAAAAACCAAATTTACTCCTCTATTTCGATCATCTATTTAAAGTTTTCGTAAAGTAGCTGAAGAGCTATTGACAGTCAAGAAAATGCTTTGTTAACATTAAGAGACAACAAGACCAGAAACTGTTAATAAGTTCCAGAAAATTATCATCAGTTTATCTAAAAATTACTGGGCTAACATCACTGATTTAGTTGATGTTGGTGCTTGATCGATTTGACTGATAAATCTGATTTAGGTTAACCAGAGGGAAAAAATGAAACGATTCCAAAAAATTTCTACCGTTATTACTGCTATTGCCGCTCTCGGTATGATTGAAGCACCCGCATCAGCTTTTACCGTCACTCAAAATAATAATACTTCTGCTTTGCTGAATGCCCTTTTAGGAAACACCAATGGTTTAAGTAATTTTTCCACCAGTATCACCGGCAATGCCAATGCTTTTGGCTTGTTCCAAAATGATCCATTTGGGTTAAACTCTGGGATTGTGATGAGCACTGGGAGAGTAGTAGACTTACCCGGAGTCAACAGCAGCAGCCTATATAACCCTGATTTAAGCACAGGTTTTTGGCAGCCCGGTGATACTCCTGGTAGTTATGACTTGGCTAAATTAGATATCAGCTTTGAGGCTGACAGCACCGTAGACAAGGTATATTTCGAGTATGTCTTCGGTTCAGAAGAGTTTGTCGAGTATGGGGGAAGCAGTTTCAATGATTCTTTTGAATTATTGCTTAACGGTGTCAACCTAGCTAAATTAAGTAACGGTCAAACTGTTACTATCAACAACCTTGTTAGTCACCCTAGTGGGCCGTTTCACCCAGACTATATCAACAATCCTGCTGGCCCAGGTACGGTAACAAAACTGGATGGCTACACGAAAAATCTGACTTTTGAAGGTTTGCTCAACCAGAATTCCACAAACACTTTAAGCATCAAAATTAAAGATCTGGGTGATGGGATTTATGATTCAGGGGTATTCCTTAAAGGTGGTTCTCTCGGAACTGTCAAACCACCTAAAGATGTTCCCGAACCCGGAACAATTATCGGCTTAGTCTTTGCGACAGGAATAGCTGGTGTGGCTCGGTGTCTTCCATCGCGGCGGTGACACAGGACGGATACATCTTCCAGTTCTTGATAAATTTCGTTCCCTCGTCTTCTGAGAGAGTCTGAATAAAGTCTGAATCAGTCTGATTGACACTCCTCCGTTAAGCTGGCGCGCTCGACGGGGGATTGTTGTTTCACAGAAGAATGCAATAAGAGTGCAAGCATGATAGCGTAACGCTATAGTAAAAACCCCCTGTACTGGTACAGCCAGGGGGTAACATTGGATCAAAGATTCATTTAGGCGTGTAGAGTTAAAGCTCTAACTAGGGCTTAACTTAGTTAAGATTCGGTTGAGCTTCCAGAACCGCTTGAGGAACGCCTTCAAATTTTTGGAAGTTGTCTACAAATAACTGGGCTAATTGTTTCGCTTGTTTTCCGTAGGCTTTGGGATTCTTCCAAGTTTGCACTGGATCTAAAATTTCACCAGGAATTCCTGGGATGCTTTCAGGAACTAACACTTTGAAAATCGGATGGGGATAGAAGTTAACGTTGTCTAAGGTTCCATTGACTGCTGCTGATACCATAGCGCGAGTATAGGCGATGGGAACCCGTTGTCCGACTCCGTAGCCGCCACCTGACCATCCGGTATTGACTAAATAGACGTTGGTTTCAGGGTGTTCTTCTAACCGTTTCCCTAATAATTTGGCATAAACTGATGCGGCTAAGGGTAAGAAGCATTTGCCAAATCCGGCGGAAAAGGTGGCTACTGGGTCTTTAATTCCCCGTTCTGTTCCGGCGACTTTGCTGGTATAACCGGACATGAAGTGATACATCGCCTGTTCTTTCGTGAGTTTGGCAATGGGAGGTAGCACACCAAAGGCATCTGCCGTTAAGAAAATAATTGTTTTGGGATGGCGACCAATCCCCGGAATCACGGCATTAGGAATATATTCGACGGGATAGGCAACGCGGGTATTTTCCGTTAAGCTGCCATCATCATAGTCAGGAATACGGGTATCATGATCTAAAACCACGTTTTCCATTAAAGACCCAAACCGAATAGCATCCCAAATTTGCGGTTCCTGTTCCCGACGCAGTTTAATGGTTTTGGCATAACAACCGCCTTCAAAGTTAAACACCCCATGATCTGACCAACCATGTTCATCGTCACCAATTAAATAGCGTTGGGGGTCAGCCGAGAGGGTGGTTTTTCCGGTTCCTGATAAACCAAAGAATAAGGCGGTGTGTCCGTCTGCATCCATATTGGCGGCACAGTGCATGGGTAGCACATCGGCTTTGGTCATGAAGTAATTCATCAGGGAGAAGACGGATTTTTTGATTTCTCCAGCATATTTTGATCCGCCAATAATTACCATTTTTTTCGATAAATGCAGCACAATAAAGGCTTCACTATTAATACCATCATCTTCAGGATCAGCGTGTAACCCTGGAACAGCAATTACGGTAAAATCGGCGTGATGGGTTTTGAGTTGTTCAATGGTAGGACGAATAAACAATTGTTGAGCAAATAAACTTTGAGAGGCTCGTTCTGTGATGACTCGCACACCATATTGATAGTGAGGATCAGCACCGACATAACCATCAAAGATATATAAATCCCGTCCTTGAACATAAGACCGAACCCGACGAAATAGCCGATCAAAATTAAATTCAGGGATGGGAACATTCATTTTGCTCCAGTGAATTTCATCCCGGCTTTCGGGTTCATCCACGATGAATTTATCATGGGGTGAACGTCCGGTATATTTTCCAGTTTTGACACATAGTGCCCCATTAGAAGCAAGAATACCTTCAGCACGAGCAATTGAATGTTCAACTAATGTTGGAACGGGTAAGTTCCGATATACATGACCCAGGTTTCTGAGTCCTAATTCTTCTAATCCATAATGGGGTAATTCTAATAAATTCGGGTGATCTGAATATTTTTTAGTTGCATTATTGGTTGGAAAAGCACCTTGTTGTTCAGCTAATCGATTATTAATTAAGGTTGAAGAAGATACATCTTGATAGACATTGTGATCAACGGTGTTTGTGGTTTCCATCGTTTTAGTCTCCAGTAGATAGTAAGTTTATGGGAAATTTTCTAGGATTGACATAAATGAAGAAGGGTGAAAAATTGAAGAATCACTGAACTTACAAACTCGATTATGACTGAGTTAGTGATGTTCAAATCATGTGTATCATTTTAGTTTTCAGGTTGCTAGTTTAACCGTTGCTATTCCCAATTTGGGATCGTTGACTTCTGAATATTCAGTTCGGACGAGTTTGATAT
Source organism: Planktothrix sp. (assembly GCF_046067725.1). Taxonomy (NCBI): domain Bacteria; kingdom Bacillati; phylum Cyanobacteriota; class Cyanophyceae; order Oscillatoriales; family Microcoleaceae; genus Planktothrix; species Planktothrix sp. The sequence continues at coordinate 2,211 of NZ_JBJUDF010000075.1, read as the reverse complement.
TTGATCTCTAAGTTAACCCTCGTTCACAGTTACATTGAGTTCGTGAAAAAAAGAATTCAGTTCCATGAACTTTCGCTACTGATCATCATACACAGTTTTTCATGTTAGAACATTAACTTTCTTTAAAATTCAGTTGTATTTTTTTGTTAATTTTTTAAGAAATAATGCAAAATGCAGGTTTTGCAATGAAATTTTCTATGAAGTTTCAAATGTCAGTATTTCCTGATACAAATTATAAAAAAATTACTGATTAATCCTAATCTTACCCCAAAAAACTAAAATTTTTCAGGAAGTCCAGGCAGTTTATGTAAAAAATCGTGACAAAATAAGGAGAATTGTTATCTACATCTCAAGAATATGTACGAAAAGATCACTCCACCGACCACAGGCGAGAAAGTTACCTTCAAAAACGGCGAACCCATCGTTCCTGATAACCCGATTATTCCCTTCATTCGGGGAGATGGCACCGGAATTGACCTTTGGCCCGCGTCTGAAAAGGTACTCGATGCGGCGGTGGCTAAAGCCTACAATGGTCAGCGTCAAATTAGTTGGTTTAAAGTCTACGCTGGGGACGAAGCCTGCGAACTATACGGCACTTATCAATATTTACCGGAAGATACCCTCACCGCCATCAGGGAATATGGAGTAGCCATTAAAGGGCCGTTAACCACGCCCATCGGAGGTGGAATTCGCTCTCTGAATGTGGCGTTACGACAAATTCATGATTTGTATGCTTGTGTGCGTCCCTGTAAATATTACACGGGTACTCCTTCTCCCCATAAATCCCCGGAAAAATTAGATGTGATTATCTATCGGGAAAATACCGAGGATATTTATTTAGGAATTGAATGGAAGCAGGGAACCGAAATGGCAGATAAAATTATTAATCTGCTGAATTCTGAGTTAATTCCAGCAACACCTGAACATGGGAAAAAACAAATTCGCCTCGATTCTGGAATTGGGATTAAACCGATTAGTAAAACCGGATCTCAACGGTTAATTCGTCGGGCGATTCGTCATGCTCTGCGTTTACCTAAAAATAAACAAATGGTGACGCTGGTGCATAAGGGTAATATTATGAAATACACTGAAGGGGCGTTCCGAGATTGGGGCTATGAATTGGCAACAACGGAATTCCGCAACGAATGTATTACAGAGCGAGAATCGTGGATTTTAGGGAATAAAGAAAAAAATCCTGATCTGTCTTTAGAAGATAATGCCCGTCAAATTGAACCGGGTTATGATGCCTTAACGCCGGAAAAACAAGCTCAAATTCGTCAAGAAGTGGAAGGAGTTCTTAACTCGATTTGGGAAACTCACGGGAATGGCAAATGGAAGGAAAAAATTATGGTTAATGACCGCATTGCTGATAGTATTTTCCAACAAATTCAAACCCGTCCTGATGAATATTCTATCCTGGCTACGATGAATTTAAACGGGGATTATTTATCTGATGCGGCGGCTGCTATGGTGGGCGGTTTAGGTATGGGGCCAGGGGCAAATATTGGCGATGAATGTGCAATTTTTGAAGCGACTCATGGCACAGCACCTAAACACGCAGGCTTAGACCGAGTTAACCCTGGTTCTTTAATTTTATCGGGGGTGATGATGTTAGAATATATGGGGTGGCAAGAAGCGGCGGATTTAGTTAAAAAAGGGTTAAGTGGTGCGATCGCAAATCAAGAAGTGACTTATGATTTAGCCCGGTTAATGGAACCTCCTGTTGAACCGTTGAAATGTTCAGAATTTGCCGATGCAATTATTAAGCATTTCGATGATTAATTAACTTTCTGTAGGGTGGGATTGACCCACCTTACTTTAAATACATCGAAATATAAAAGCTTACTACAAAATTTAACTGAATAATTCATTAAGGCTAATGCTAAAGCCTAATAAAATAATTTGTGTATTGACAATATCGCCAGCTTTAAACGCTAAGGTTTGATTTTCAGTAATAATTAAAACTCGTTTATTTTCAGGAAAAACTAACCACACTTCCTGACAACCGGACTCTAAATATTCACTAGCTTTAGCAAATAAATCCTCCGCCGCATCACTGGGAGACGCAATTTCAGCGAGAAGGGGAGGACTTTGGGGTAAGGTAGGAAACTCCCCAAATTCTGTTAATAATTCGGGTGTGAGATAGCAAACATCAGGACGTCTCCCTTGTTTTAAGGTACAGCAGGGAAGCTCTGTATAAGCATCTCCTCC
>NZ_JBJUDF010000074.1:0-12372 GCF_046067725.1 Planktothrix sp. | reverse complement strand
TGGTTATGGTTTCTTAACAATGCTAACCCTTTTGTAGAGTGCGTTGCTCCTAGGTTCGACGACCTCAAATCTATTCCTCTCTAACTTAACACAGGGACAATCATTCCCAAGATTCAATCCATCCGATCTCAAGACTTTGAGACGTTGATACAGGTTCGATCATTTATATTATAAGCAATTTTAATAACTTTTATGTTTATTTATAAGCCAGAATTGTATACCCTAGGAAAATAGTCTAATAAAAGATAGGAATAAAAACCAACAATGCAAAATTCTCTTGAACCCTTATCTGAATTGAAGCCAACCTGGTTAGGACGATTTCGGATTATCAATACCTTAGAAATGATTCAAGACTTAATTGTCATTTCTTTATGTATTGGGCTATTTTGTTTTATGGTTTTGCAACTTAGAGAAATGTTTTTCTCTCTGCTACCTCCCTTAAACTTTCAAGAAGTCACAGCAGATATTTTATTCCTATTAATTCTGGTTGAACTGTTTCGCTTGTTAATTATTTATTTACAAGAAAAACGCATTTCAATTGGAGTTGCGGTGGAAGTTTCCATTGTTTCCGTATTACGAGAAGTTATCGTTAAAGGAGTTTTAGAAACCGAATGGATTCAAATTTTAGCAACGGGTGGATTTTTATTAGTTTTAGCTGTGATTTTATTAGTCCGGGTTTGGATTCCGCCAACCTTTGAAGGAATTAATCCTGAACGTCGGATTACGCAGCGTTACAAATGGATACAAACCCCTCACCCTCACACAGACTCAGTAGAAATTTCTTCCCCCAATTAACCCCAGAAATATTAATGAAGTCAGGGCTATTTAATAAATTAAACAGCCTTGGCATTCATCAATCTTAAATTCTACCCCGGAGTTTTAATATTTTCTGCAAATCCAAAGTTTAGGGTTGGAGGTTCTAAAGTCGGAATCATGATATCAATTCCTGGGGGTAAAGGCGGTAATTTCGGGATTCCCGTTTCGACATTCTTTGTATTTTGTTCTAATTTCGCAATAAATTCCGATGAAGGAACTTCCGCCACCTTCATGGTATTCAATAATTGAGCCAGTGCTACCTCCAGATCATTGCGAGGGTCAATCGCCACCCAACCTTGACTGGTCAACTTCCGCAACTCAAAGTGTAAGTGTGGCCCCGTTGACATTCCCGTATTTCCCACTCGTCCAATGACTTCTCCCTGTTTCACGGTTTCTCCAGGTTTAACAAACAATTCCGACAAGTGAGCATAAAGGGTTTCCTGGGATTTTTCCGAGTGATTCAGGACAACGGCCATTCCATACCCGCCTAACCAGTCAGCAATGGACACTTGACCCGAATAGGAAGCAACAACAGGAGTCCCTTCATCGGCGCCTAAATCAATCCCCGTGTGAAAACGGCCATAACCCAAAACCGGGTGTTGTCGCCAACCAAATAACGAAGTAATGGGTGCTGGAATACTCAAGGGGAAAAGCAGGTTAGTATCGCCATTTCCCCGAACCGCCGCAGGTCGTTGGGTACGATTATAATAAGCCAAACCCGAATTACTCATGCTGCTGACAGCAATGGGGCCAACTGCAATCGAGCTAAACCCAGTCACCGCGACTTCCCCTCCATAGGAGCCTCCAGACCCATAATCAATGGGTTGAGGTTGCCAGGAAGAATAATTCCCCTCAGAACTTCCTCCAAGGGTAGGTTCAGAATTTGCGAAAAATTGATTAGACTCAGAAGCAACCGTCTGTGGATTCACTAAGGGATTAGGGATGGAGGGATTGATATTTCCGATATAGGGAGTATTGCCCCTATAGGGAAAAGAATTGTTATCCGCTTGATAAATGGGTGAAGGATAAGCAGGAGAGCATAAATCTCCGGCGGCTTGTCCTAGCTGTAAAGCGGTTTCGCATCCGGTTGAACGGTCAGAAAACACGACGGTAGAGGGAGCTTCATAACCTTCTGTTGCGCCGATTTGGTAATCTGTTGTATCAATATAAGCATTCGCTGGAGAATCTGTTGCAGGTGCTGGTTCGGGTAAAACAATTTCCTGTTGCGGTGGGGGGACAATATTAGGAATTTCCGGTTCCAACGGTTCAGAATAATATTCTGTTTCAGGATGATAGGCTGGTTCAGAATAATCCGGTTCAGGTTCTATAAAATTATCAGTAATCGGTGCAGGTTCACTATAGGATGTTTCCGGTTCAATCAGGGGTTCAACATCAGGAAACCCAACCGGATCACTATATTCTGCGGGAGTTTCAGTAGAATAGACGTCTTGAGTGGGCGGGAGTGCGGAGGGAGAAACCGCTTCCACAGGCTCGGCTTCTACAGGAATCGAAAATTCATCCGTCGCAATTACACGGCTAGTTAATAGCACTAAACCAGTCAGACAACCTAAACCCAAGAGTGTGTATCGTCCTGATAAGCAATTTAAACCATAACGATATTGAACCACGTGGCGAGACGGTCGAGATTTGGCACGGGGGGAGGATGGAGATTGGGGATGGGAGTAGCTGGGTTCCGTCATTTCTTCACACAACCAATGATGATCTAACCGTTTAACTGTAGCCGACACTTATTGTACCGGGCTGGAGCTCAATTTCTTGAGAAAATCCAATTTCTGTTTTGGGATACAGACCCACTCGCAGGTTCCCCTGTTCCGAAACACCTAAGATCACACCCGTTTGCTCGGCGATGGAGATCGGCTTCCCAATACAGGTTAACAGTTGGGTATAATCCGTTAAAACCTTGTTAATATTAGCACTTAATAATTGTTGAATACCGAGATCTAATCCCTGTATCACTAATGCGGCTAAAAATTCTAAAGATTGAATCGGTGGTGCTGTGTAGGAACAGGGTTTTTCTGCCTTCGCAAAAAAGGTTTGTAAATTAATTCCGATTTCAGGAACAGGGTTACTCCAGTTTAAACCAACTCCGATAACCGCTTGGGTAATATAATGTTGAGAAATTTTCGTTTCGGTGAGAATTCCGCCCAATTTTTTTTGATTTAAAATTAAATCATTCGGCCATTTGAGTTGAACCGGACAACCGCGATCGCGTAAAATAGTGGCTATACCCCAAGCCGAACATAAGGTGAATTGAGCTTGTTTCGCCACAGGAAGCTTGAATTCGACAATTTTTGATAAAAATAACCCTCCTTGATTTGACTGCCATTGTCGCCCCCACTGTCCCCGTCCAGCCGTTTGTTGTCCAGCAATAACAACGGTTCCTGCTGGTTCACCTTGTTCTAACAATTCCCAAGCGGTTTGATTCGTTGAAACTAAGGTATCAAAATAGTGAATAGTTGGTAGTAGAGATGTGTCATAGCACGTCTCCATGAGGGTTTGTAAGGCGGATTGTAAACGAGATAAATTGAAAGTCACAGCAAATTTTAGGTTGTTGAGTTGTTTGTTCAATTAATTGACTAAGCCAGGAACCCTCCATTTATTATAAAGTAATAAAGGAAACTTTATTGGAACAGAGAAAATGCCTCTTTTTGGATTTAAAATATTACTTTATATCGATTCAATGAGCGGCACTATGCTGAGATCTTCAATCTACAACGGCATAAGCCCTAAAACATAATTGCATTGATTAACCGAATGATTTTTAGCCAAATCAAGGATAATCCCATCTGACTGGGCAAAAAATTCTTGAATTTGGGGTAATTCTCCCGTTTTATTAAATGTTAAAATTTCATAGATTTTTTGGTTTTTCTGAACTTTTTCTCCTAATTTTACATCAAACTTCAGCATCCCTCCTGTGGTAGAATAATAATATTCGAGTTGATTTTTTAGCTTTAAGATTATTTTATGATTTTGAGTTTGAGATAAAGGAAAATGGTCAATGGATAACATCTCTTTGCTGGCGAGATAATTTTTAATCCCGCGAACTCCTTTTTCTACAGATTCAGGATTCATTTCTAACCCAGAACCTAGTTCTAATGTCCAAGCTTCAATCTCAAATTGAATATGATTTCCTAGTTTTTGAAATTCTCGTTCTAACGCTAACCAAGGTTTAATCAATGCCTCATCAAAAGCATCGCCATCATAAACATCCTTCAATAATATTCCATAATCTAAGAGAAAAGCTTTGGCACTTTCTTCTCGACCTTGAAAACAATATAAATAATCGATAGAATCATTGGTTGCGCTGTGTAAATCAATTAAATAATCCGCATCCAGACATAAACTTTGCAGTTGATAACGATAATATTGATCGTAGGTCACTCCTAAAAAACTTTTTATTGATTCAGATAATTGATGAAATTGATTTAAAATCAGTTGTCGATATTGAGTTTGAATCTCCTGAAGGTTTAAATGTTGATGCTCTTGGGCAAATTGGGCAATATTAGCACCTGTTTTTTCATAATCCCAAAAAATTCGATTCCAATCTTTACCATTATACGGATCATATCGACCGGAAGAAAAATAATGCGATCGCTGATTCACACCCACAGGATTACAAACCGGAACTAACCAGATTTCTCCGGTTAATTGTTCTGTATCTAAACTGATTAAAAATTGAATTAACTCTTGAATAACGGCATTCCCACTAATTTCGGCTCCGTGTAAATTAGATTGTAAATAAGCTTTTTTACCCGGTTTAGATCCATTAAATTGATAAACTTGGAGCCCTAACTGATCGCCAGAAGCAAGTTTGACTAAAGGAAGAGTTACAATATTAGGAATCATCAGACTATTAAAAGGATATAGAACTTCTAAATAGGTTGTAATATTTTATTGTAGGGGTTTGGTTGCCAAACCCTCTAGGGTTCTGGGTTGGAAAACCCAACCCCTAAAGTTATTGTTCACAACTCAAATAGGATTGCTATAGTGAGTTTTAGAATACAATGACCGGGACAATCAAGGGACAACTGAATCAGAACACCGCCTCTGAGGATGTGAAACTTTCTATTTTTATTCAGTTTTCTCCCACTCTCCTGTCATTCGAGCTAAAATTTAGGCACAATTAAGATTAGCCATATTATTTAGATTCTTGTGTCCTACTCTACCCAAAACGATCCCCAACTGGATCTCAACACCCTGTTTCCGTTTCCCCTGGATGACTTTCAGTACAATGCCATTGGCGCATTGAATGAAGGAAAATCCGTTGTCGTCTGTGCGCCAACAGGTTCAGGGAAAACGTTAGTCGGGGAATATGCTATCCATCGGGCAGTGGCGGGCAACAGACGAGTTTTCTACACCACACCCTTGAAAGCCTTATCTAATCAAAAATTTAGGGACTTTAGAGAGGTATTAGGGCCAGAAAAAGTGGGGTTACTAACAGGGGATATTTCCATCAACCGGGATGCGGCGGTGGTGGTGATGACAACGGAGATCTTCCGCAATATGCTTTATGGTACACCGATTGGCGAAGTTGGAACCTCCCTGGAAGCAGTCGAGGCGGTGATTTTGGATGAATGCCATTATATGAATGATCGCCAACGGGGGACAGTTTGGGAAGAGTCAATTATTTATTGTCCCCGTGAAATTCAATTAGTCGCGTTATCCGCAACGGTTGCCAATAGTGAACAATTAACCGATTGGATTTCTAGGGTTCATGGCCCCACCGAGTTAATTTATTCTAACTTTCGACCTGTACCTTTGCAATATCATTTTTGCAATACCAAAGGGTTATTTCCTTTATTAGACAATACGCTTAAAAAAATTAATCCTCGCCTCAAAGAACGTAAAGGAACTCCCCCACAACGCGGGAGAAATCGCAATGATGTTCCCAATTTAACGGCGGTTATTTCCCATCTGCAAGAACGGGATATGTTACCTGCTATTTATTTTATCTTTAGTCGTAAAGGTTGCGATCGCTCTGTTGCAGAAGTTCGTCATTTATCTTTAGTTAATGAAGCCGAAGCCGCCTTATTAAAAAAACGCATTGATGCCTTTGTTGCTGCCAGTCCAGAAGGCATTCGCCCCGAACAATTAGAAGTTTTATATCGAGGCATTGCTGCCCACCATGCGGGATTATTACCGACTTGGAAAGGGTTAGTTGAAGAGTTATTTCAACAAGGGTTAATTAAAGTCGTATTTGCCACAGAAACCCTTGCTGCTGGCATTAATATGCCCGCTAGAACAACGGTGATTTCAAGTTTATCGAAACGCACCGATGATGGTCATCGCTTATTAAAACCCTCGGAATTTTTGCAAATGTCGGGACGGGCTGGACGGCGAGGAATGGATATTGAAGGGTATGTGGTAACGGTACAAACTCCCTTTGAAGGAGCAAAAGAAGCCGCCTATTTAGCTACTTCTAAACCTGACCCGTTAGTGAGTCAATTTACCCCAAGTTATGGCATGGTTTTGAATTTATTACAACGCCATACTTTAGAAGAAGCAAAAGAATTAATTGAACGCAGTTTCGGACAATATTTATCAACCATTAATTTAATTCCGGCTCAACGAGAAATCGAAATTATGCAAGCGGAATTAGCATTGATTGAGACACAATTTGGCTTTCAAGGTGAACAAAACATGGCATTATTGGAGGAAATCTTAGCCAGTTTTGGCAAAATCTATGAACGCTTGCGAGAAGAACGCCGTTTATTAAAGTTATTACAACGTCAAGCCGAAGACAGTCGAATGCACCAAATGGCCTTGACGATGGATTCAACGCCGTTAGGAGCCATTATCGGGTTACGGGGAAAGCACGTCCCGACGGCGCGGGGTTTGGAAGCTGACCCCATTCCTGCGGTGTTAGTGGCAAAAACTCCCAGTTCAGGACAAGCGCCCTATTTCTTATGTTTAGGGCGGGATAATCGTTGGTATGTGGTGAGTTCAGCCGATATTGTGATTGTACAACCCTCCTCTCAACGGTTAAATGTGGATTATCTGGAAATTCCTAATATTCCGTTTAAATTGGGGCAATGTCGCAAAGGCGATGAGTTAACGGTGGCGATGGCACAACACATTCCTAATTTAACGTTACCTGAACCGCCCCCAGAAGTGGTGATTCAACAGGAACAAGTCGAACGATTAGAATTAGAATTAGATGCCCATCCGATTCATGAATGGGGGAAACCGAATAAACTATTAAAACGCTGGCAACGTTGGGCAGAATTAGACGAAATGATTCAAGAACGACGAACAGAATTAGAAGATGATTTAGCTCGTCATTGGCAGGAATTTTTGGCTTTAATTTCGATTTTGCAATATTTTGAAGCGTTAGATGAATTGAAACCGACGGATTTAGGTCAAGCAACGGCGGCTTTACGAGGTGATAATGAATTATGGTTAGGGTTAGCTTTAAAATCGGGGATTTTTGATGACCTTGACCCCCATCATTTAGCGGCGGCTTGTGCTGCGTTAGTGACAGAAGTTTATCGTCCCGATAGTTGGACACGCTATAATTTATCAGACGATGTGGAAAATACTCTAGGGCGGTTGCGGGGGCTGCGTCAGGAGTTATTTAAGCAACAACGACGCTATCGGGTGGCGTTACCGATTTGGTTAGAACGAGATTTAACGGGTTTAATTGAACAATGGGCTTTAGAAACCGATTGGTTAGAGTTAGTTGCTAATACCAGTTTAGATGAAGGGGATATTGTCCGAATGTTCCGGCGTACCTTAGATTTTCTCTCTCAAATACCTCATGTACCTCATTTAAGCGAAACTTTAAAACAAAATTCCATTCGCGCCCGTCATTTAATTGATCGATTCCCGATTAATGAAGCGGTGGATTAGTTCTACAGTAGGGACGATGATCTACGCATCTGTCCCCTGTAGAGACGCGCCAATAGCCTTCGGCATCGCTACGCTAAGGCGCGTCTCTACGTGGGTTTAGGAGATTATCTGTAGTATCAATTTCAGGATGGAATATTAGCAATATACTCCGCCAGACAACGACCAACATACTCAGCAAGCTTTACGGGTACAGCATTACCGATTAATTGTTCAAGATTAGTTTTAGAACCTTCAAATATAAAATGCTCTGGGAATGTTTGTAGATAACTTCTTTCAAGAGTGGTTAAAGGACGAACATTTGATGATAGTAACGCTGAATCCCCAGGATGAGCTTGATAGGTTTTTGGAATCGGTCGATTAACTCCCCTAACTGTTGGACTAGGTTCGTCAATACTAAACACGCCCCGCCTTTTGTAACTTCTTGGATGTCTATAGTAATGCTCAACATCTAAAGTCTTACCGATACTCTTAAAATATTGTCGAATTGTCAGAGATTGATTAGCTAGATTATTGTTCAAATAAGGCTCTATTTTTTGATCTTCTCCACCAAGTTCTCCAATCCAGAAAAATCGTTTTCTACTTTGGGGTACACCGCATAAACTAGCATCTAATATTTTTTCAGTCAGACCGTAACCAGCCGATTTAAAAAGTTGCTTTGCGTCTTTATATTTGGTGCTTTTGACAAATCGGTCTACATTTTCCATGATAAAAAATTGAGGCTTGATCATAGTAACAATTTCAGCAAAAGAAATCGTTAAATCTCCTCTACCTAAAGTTTCATCCCGTTTTCCAGCACTCGAAAAATCTTGACAAGGTGGCCCTCCAGCGATAATATCAGGTTGAAATCCTTGAATAATATCAAACACTCCTTGAAAATCGCCTAAATCCGCCAGAAATGCTGGGTGTTTAAAGTTTTTTTGATAAGTCTTAACAGCTAATTCCCAATTGTCAAAACCAGCAACTACATCAAAACCCGCATTTTGAATTCCCAGAGATAACCCACCACAACCGGAAAAAAGATCTATAACTTTAAGATTGATTAGTTTCATTTCCATTATTTTCAAAAATAATTGAGGGTGTGTGGTGTCTGCGCGACACGAACACACCCTAGAAATGAAGTTGAAATTAACGGATTGTTGCTAATTGTTTTTCCGGTTTTCCAATCGGTGCACTTAACGCTTCTTCTAATGGTGCTCGTCCTAAGCGTTCTTCTAAAATATCCATCACCGTCCGACCAAAATCATTGGGGTTGCGGTTCCACGCTTCTAAACAAACTTCTCCAAAAAATGAGCCTAATGGTTCTGGATTCCACAGTAATTTTCTCGCTGTCCAAGGCATTAAACTCATCGGATTATACCCAGGTGTTAATATCTGTTGCTCAAAGGCATATTCCTCTAAATGGGTGTGGGGTTGTAACCCAATAAAGAAAATGGCAGGTTCCACTTTATCCGCCCCAAAAATCGCTTCTAATTCGCGATGATAGGCAATAGTTTGACGAATGGTATCAAAGGTTTCATCAATCACATTAAAGGAATAATTCACCGAAACCAAATCATTAAACCCGGCGGCTTTTAAATCTCGACAATTTTCTAAGACCACTCGCAGGTTATATCCCATCCGCATTTTTCTAACTAATTCTTGGGAACCACTGGTAATGCCAATTTCAAAATAATTCATTCCCGTTTTTGCCATTAATTGACATAATTCTGGAGTTAAATTATCCGCTCGAATATAAGCCGCCCAGTGAATATCGGTCATCCCCGCATCAAGGATTTTTTGTAATAATTCAATCGCATCATCAATAAAGCGACGAGCAGGGATAAATTGTGCATCGGTAAACCAAAAGTTTCTAATTCCTCGGTTATAAAGTTGCTGCATTTCCGCAACCACTTCATCGGCGGGATTAATTCTAACTTGTTTCCCTTCAATCACTGTGTAAATACAGTAACAACAATTATGGGGACACCCTCGCTTGGTTTGTACCCCAATATAAAAGTCTTGGTCTTGGAAATAATATTGAAATTCCGGCCAAATACTTTCAATATAATCGTAATTACAGGCAGTTTTTTCAAAATTCATGGGTTGTTCATGAATTAAGCGATCACGGGGTGTTGTTTCTCCTACAATATAACAACGTTCATTTGCTAAATCTTCCCCTCTTAATAGCTTTTCAAGTAAACTTTCCCCTTCTCCCACCGAAACAATGGTTCCTTTGGGTAAACTTGTTCCTAACTGTTCATAAAAAACACTGACAGCCCCGCCACCAACCACAACTCGCGCTTGGGGATTATATCGTTGAGAGCGATATAAACCGCGTTTAATTAATCCTAAATTGCGCCAAAGTTCGGTATAATAGGAAGTTGCTAACCGTAATCCTCCTAAAGCACCGCGTAACTTAATCAAAGGATTTTTTGCATAATAAAATTCAAAGGCATTTTGTAGGGGATTGCCACCCCGTCCCCCAACCGGGGCGTAAATTTGAATATCTCGCCAAGAAAAGACTAATAATGTCGGTTGAAACTCATCAACACAAGCATCTAACGCAGCAGCATAATCCAAAGGGGGAACCGCCCCTAAATCAAAAATGCGCTGTTGAACGCTGGGGAACAGTTTGTGAACGTGATCAGACAGATAAACCACCCCAATCGGAAAAATCGGGTTACAGGGGAGGCGAACGTAAAGGATTTTATCTTCCATAGGACTTTTGTGGGTCAAGCGCAACTGGGACGGTAATGGATGAAGTTATATCGAGTTTGCTTAAGATTCCTTAACACTATAACGAATTTTCGCAAGTTTAGGGTTAGCAATCTGAGAACGCCTTCAAGTTTGGATCAGCATCAGACATCGAGATTGACTGATCCCCATCCCTTGAAACCCTCGTTTTTTCCCAATCTTAATTTTAAAAGAATTTCTTTAAAATCACGGGAAACCTTTGACTGTGTTGAGATGTTTCCCTAAGATGGCTAAGTATAATCTCGGATTGGTAGTGGCAGTTACAACCAACGGGGATCAGCAAATGTTAACGTGACAGGTAATCCGTAAAAAATAATTACCTCAAAGCTTCTTGATTTCAGATATGGCTCAAATTCTTGATCCCCTACCGTCAAATAGTTCTGGTCGAATTTTGTGCTGCTATGTTAACGCTACCAGCCATATTCAGATCGCTCGCATTAGTAACGTTCTGAATTGGTACTTTGAGCGCGTGGTTTTCCCTGGACAACGTTTAGTGTTTGAGGCGATCCCCCAAGCGACCTTAGAAATTCATACCGGCAGTATGGCCAGTGCTATTATTGCTGATAATATTCCTTGTGAGCGTCTCCAGATTGATCAAGCTTCCATGAGCTCGGATCATAAACCTGTAACGCTGAATTCTCAACCCCTAAGTCAACCGCGAACCTTTACCAGTAAACGTAATGTTAAACTGGAACCTTTAACAACTCCTGCTTTAAGTTCTGTTGATTAATTTTAAGAAAATTGTGATAACAAAATTATGACACCTGGGGCACTGCAAATTAATGGTTAATTGAGATTCAGTGCTGGGTGTCATTCCGTGTATAAACTGCTTTAATATGACCGTTGAAACCCTTAGTCCTACTGTATTTCGCATTTCTGCGATTATTCGCATCACCTTGTTAAGTCTTTACACGGTGCTGATGATCCCCTTACCTTTTTTGTCAAAAGCTGTCCAGGCTCCTGTTCCGCCGATGGTTCTCTGGGTGGGAATTGGACTCGGAGCCATAATCCTTTATGGTTTGCTGACTGAACAAGTAATTGTGGATGAGTGGGGAATTCAAGTGACTTATTCCCCTTGGGTGAGACTCGTTCCGGGATTTCGCAAAGGTTGGTCGCTTCCCTGGAATCAAATCAAAGCCTTGAAACCTAAAACCACAGGACAAGGAGGACTGGTTTATTATTTTTTAACTCAAACCGGAGAGGGATATTTGCTCCCGATGCGAATGGCTGGTTTTTCCCGGTTTGTGGCAATGGTTCAAGCTCAAACGGGGATTGATACAACCGATGTACGTCCTTTGGCTCAACCTTGGATGTATTTGATTTTATTCGGGTGTAGTTTATTATTGGGTTTAGTCGATATTTGGACAATTTCTACAGCATTGAACGGTTAAATTCAACCGTAATCGATCTCGTTATAAGACCAAGGTGGGAGATTGAAAACGAGCGTGTCTATGCCTTACGGCAGGCTACGCCAACAGACCTGAGATGAAAAACGACTCAGGGGAATTTATTCCCCGTGAATATTTTCCTGATTTATGTTAACATAGAAACCGGTCGAAACCCGGAAATTTTCATGAGAGTTCTGGAATATAAAATTAAAGGCAAACCTAGTCAATATCAAGCGATTGAGCAAGCCATTCGCACGACCCAATTTGTTCGCAACAAAGCGATTAGATATTGGATAGATCATTCCAGAGAATTGAAGATTGACAAGTTTGCCTTAAACAAATATTCTACAATTCTCAGAAAAGAATTCTCGTTTGTTAACGATCTAAATTCAATGGCAGTTCAATCCGCAGCCGAGCGGGGATCGACTGCCATTAGTCGTTTTTATGACAATTGTAAGAAAAAGATTTTGGGTAAAAAAGGATATCCCCAATTCCAGAAAGATGGCCGTTCCGTTGAATACAAAACATCGGGTTGGTCATTACATCCCACCAAAAGGCAAGTCAC
>NZ_JBJUDF010000073.1:0-4844 GCF_046067725.1 Planktothrix sp. | reverse complement strand
ACTATAGCGCCCACTGGTGGGAATAGGCACAGGGCTATTTGATTTTCTGCAAAAACGGGTGTTACCTTTCCCCTGACCCGTCTCCAAGATGACTATATTTAATTATTGTAAATTTGATTATCCTCAATCTTCCGGTGTAGGGGCGAGGCGCACCCCAGTGATGTCAACTTAAGCCGAAAAGCTCTAATTATAGCCGAGATTAAATCCCCTAAATCCTCTTTGAAAAAGGCGACTTTTATCTGCTATTCTCCCTTTGTTAAGGGGGATTAGGGAGGATCATTGACGCTTAAAAAAATCAACGAACTTTCGGTCATCAGCCTAGTTTTAGCCTTAAGTTGACACTAATGCCCCCGCCCGTACCCTTCAACAGTCAACACCCCTAAGTTAAAGCAAAGACAGAGACTTTTCCAGCGATGCGTTGGGCGATCGCAGTTAATTCTAAAGCCGAAGCTGAGTTAGGATCAGAAATCACAATCGGAACTCCTGCGTCTCCCCCTTCTCGCACGGGCATTTCTAAGGGAATAGCACCCAGCAGAGGAACACCAAGCTCGTGAGCGGTTTTTTCGCCTCCGCCAGAACCAAAAATATCGTATTTTTTATCCGGGGCATCAGGGGGGATAAAATAACTCATATTTTCCACAATTCCCAACACTGAAACCCCCAATTGTTGGAACATTTTTAACCCCTTGCGGGAGTCAAGGAGAGAAACTAACTGAGGCGTTGTAACGATCACGACCCCCGACATGGGAACCGCTTGAGCGAGGGTCAGTTGAGCATCTCCGGTTCCGGGCGGCATATCCACCAAAAGATAATCTAACTCACCCCAATTGACTTGATACAGAAATTGACGAATAATCCCATTTAACATCGGGCCACGCCAAATCACAGGTTGGTCTTTATCGATGAGAAATGCCATCGAAACCAACTTTACCCCATGATTAAATGCAGGTTCTAGGACTTCTCCTTGGGGGCTTTGCTGCACCATGACTTGAGCATCTGCCAACCCTAACATCGTGGGGTCATTGGGGCCATAAATATCCGCATCAATTAAACCGACTTTAGCACCCGTTTGAGCTAAGGCAACCGCAACATTAACCGCAACGGTACTTTTTCCGACGCCTCCCTTGCCACTAGAAATGGCTAGAATATTTTTAACCCCTGGGATGCCTTGACGGTCAGGTAAGGCTTTTTGTTGAGGAGTTTCGGCGGTGACATCAACAACAACCGTTTCCACCCCTGGGAGTTGTTTAACTGCTTTTTGACAATCTTCGACAATAAATTCACGGAGGGGACAAGCAGGGGTGGTTAGGACTAAGGTAAAGCTAACCTCACCTCCTTGGATTTTAACGTTACGAATCATGTTTAATTCCACCAAACTCTTTTGGAGTTCAGGGTCTTGTACAGGTCGTAACACCTCTAATACGGTATTGATATCAAGCATATTGAATCAGAGTGTTTCCAGTTGATCGGCGGATAAATGGCTATTTTCGGGAGTAAAGAGTCTATCCCTCCTCTATTATTAAAGAATTCGGGAGTTGAATAGGTCTTAATATTTTGAGAAAAAGTCTTAAAAAGCCTTAAGCTAACTTTAAATTAAAGTAAAGAAGATTTACAGTCTGAGAAATTTAGGGCATCAGCAACCATTAGCCACTTGACTCCAGGGACACAATATAGACATGATCATAACGCTTGGCGTATTCAGACAACAAAATGATCGATGCGCCAAACGAAGATAGATTAAAAAAAAAATTATGACAGCTTCTCAAGTATCGGAAATTACGACGCTCCAGTTAACTCCTCCGACTGACTCTAAAACCCGCGTTAGTCAGTTTATGAAACAGATCCAAGATCATATTTGTCAAGGCTTAGAACAGCTTGATGGTCTAGGCAAATTCAGAGAAGACGCTTGGGATCGTCCAGAGGGAGGAGGGGGTCGCTCTCGTGTCATGCGTGAAGGCGATGTATTTGAACAAGGGGGAGTCAATTTCTCTGAGGTTTGGGGTGAAACTCTACCTCCTTCAATTCTAGCTCAACGTCCAGAAGCAGCCGGACAGGGATTTTATGCCACAGGAACCTCAATGGTACTGCATCCCCGGAATCCTTATATTCCAACCGTACACCTTAATTATCGTTATTTTGAAGCCGGGCCTGTGTGGTGGTTTGGGGGTGGAATTGATTTAACCCCCTATTATCCCTTTGCTGAAGATGCTCACCATTTTCATCAAACCTTGAAACAAACTTGCGATCGCTACCATCAAGAGTATTATCCTGTATTCAAACGTTGGTGTGATGAATATTTCTATCTGAAACATCGGCAAGAAACACGAGGAGTTGGTGGCATCTTTTTTGACTATCAAGATCCCCAAAGTCCACTGTATAAAGGCCCTGATCCGAAAGGTGCAGCCGCCTTGTATAGTGATGAAGTGGGAACTCCAAATTCCAGAGATTGGGAATCTTTGTTCAGTTTTGTGCAGGACTGTGGACAAGCTTTTCTTCCAGCTTATCGGCCCATTGTAGAACGGCGGCGTTCCCGTGAATATGGAGATCGAGAACGGCAGTTCCAATTATATCGGCGGGGTCGGTATGTAGAATTCAACTTGGTTTATGATCGAGGGACGATTTTTGGTTTACAAACCAATGGTCGTACCGAGTCCATTCTCATGTCTTTACCGCCTCTGGTACGATGGGAATATGGCTATGAGCCGGAACCAGGAACTCCAGAAGCAGAATTGTATGAGACTTTCTTAAAGCCTCAAGATTGGGCGAACTGGACTGCTCCTAACTCACAGGTCTAAGTTAAACTACTGTCAGATAAGCAACCAACGCAATATCAAAAATTCCGAGGGGACGGTCAGTGATTCAAATCGATCAAAAAGAACATACGACCCAGGATGGTACAAAGGTCATTGTCTTGACTCCTTCAGGACGTCTTGACATCACAACAGCTTGGCAATTCCGCCTCAAGTTGCAGGAATGTATATCTAAATTGAGTCGCCATGTCGTAGTAAATCTAGGTCAAGTGAACTTTATTGATAGTTCGGGTCTGACTTCACTGGTTGCTGGAATGCGAGATGCTGACAAAGTGAAGGGTAGCTTCCGAATTTGTAATGTTCACCCAGAAGCCAAACTGGTATTTGAGGTGACCATGATGGATTCTGTATTTGAAATTTTTGAGGCTGAAGATGAAGCTCTTGAAGGTGGGGTTAGAGACAATTCAGGTGGTGATAATCGCCCCCAAAGGCAAGGCCGGGGAGGGTTAGAAACCCAAAACCCTCAGAAAAATAGCTAGTCGCTTATACAGCAATGTTTCTCTTTCTCTTGTCGCCCCCTGAAAAGAGCCAGTGGAAATCAAATCACGGTAGGTCAACGCTGCTCGGTGTTGTGTTTCAACTAGAGACGTGCTTCGGTGCGTCTCTGACTCAAAACCTAAGGTTAAGGGGTTGGAGCTAGACTTTAGATTCAAGGCACTCAGGATGTAAAATAAAACCGTTTTTGAAATTGAAATAGCCCTAACATCGCTCCCCACAATGGTTTTCCAGTCCTAGAGTCAATCCCTTTGTCATGACTAAAAAATTGATCGATGGTCGCTTCAAAACCGAATTCAGCAAACAAACTTACGGGTACAGGACGATGCCACAGCCGCAAATGAACATACCAAACAGGATCTGCTAAGGCTTGAGCTTGATTATCAAACTCACCTGCCATATATTCTGCTAGAGTTTTGAGTTCCGGGGATATCATCATGGGGATTTTGACAAGTTGGAAACTGAAACTGGGAAATTGTACACTTCAAAATCCGGTACACAAAAAATTAAAATAAGATTTAGTCCTTTTTAAGATTGACTTGTGAACAACATCCGCACGGTTTCAGATACAAAGCGTACTTTTTACAGTTTACACACTCGCCCCATCAACTCGATCTATCGTCGTGTGGTTGAGGAGTTGATGGTGGAAATGCACTTGCTTTCGGTCAATGTTGATTTCAGCTATAACCCGATTTATGCCTTGGGTGTTGTAACTGCCTTTGATCGCTTTATGCAGGGGTATCAACCTCCATCGGATCAAGAATCGATTTTCAATGCCCTAATCAAAGCGGAACAAGATGATCCGCAACGATATCGAGGCGATGCTGAACGGTTAAAGGAATTAGCAAAAACCCAATCGGTTCAAGAGTTGATGGCTTGTTTCAAATCCCCCTTGGAAGGACATTCTGTGACTGAGTTGCAAGGATATTTGCACGCGCTCACAACGAATCCTAAATTAAAATACAATCGTTTATTTGCCATTGGATTATTTACCTTATTAGAACAGGTGGATCCAAATGGCATTCAAGACCAAGCGACCCGAGAAAAACTTTTAACTCAAGTCGCTGAAGCGTTACACTTGCCCCAAGACAAACTGATCAAGGATTTAGATCTCTATCGCAGCAATATTGAAAAAGTGGCGCAAGCTCGCATCATGATTGAAGAAATAACCCAAGCTGAACGGAAAAAGCGGGAACAACGGGCATCAGAAGTGATGAGCTTTCAAGTCCGTTAACCTCCCAATTTTTTAGGGCTCTTCAATTCAGAATGACGACAGGTTCAGGGTGATCAAAGTTGCCACCCAGGAACTGTGATTGATCTGAAGCCATCCCACAGCATTTAACACGATCCCCAAAAAAAAGTCCTCACCCTCAGTTGATCGGGGTGGGGATGAATTTTGGGAAAACCAAACAGTGCGATGAGCAATCTTGACCATTCAAAACAGCTTGTGTTAGTATGTTATCCTGAGTGCGGTTTATGATAAAATGCTTCAAGCCGTCGAAGTCAAAACCGATGTATGAATGGAAAAACATTAATTGG
>NZ_JBJUDF010000072.1:0-3476 GCF_046067725.1 Planktothrix sp. | reverse complement strand
CCTCCATTTCATTTTTTCATGCCAAACTAAAAGTTAGGCGTTATCTATTAGATTCACTCTAATTCTATTTTACCCGATTCACGTTTCTGTTTTTTATTTTCATCTCAAAACTATGAAATTCAACCGTTATTTTCTATTCTCTCTTCTCGGAATTTCGGTAACTTTAAGTTTAGGAGCTTGTACAACCTTTCAATCCCAATCTCAACCAACGGCTTCTGAAACTGCGGTTCCTGTTAGTTCGCAAACCCCCTTGGCTCAAAAGAATACGATGTCAGCACATCACGGGATGATGGATTTAGGCCCTGCTGATGCTGAATATGATTTACGCTTTATTGATGCGATGATTCCTCACCATCAAGGAGCAATTAATATGGCTAAACAGGTACTTCAAAATTCCACTCGTCCTCAACTGAAAAAATTAGCAGAAGAGATAATTCAAGCACAGGAAAAAGAAATTGCTCAGATGCAGGAATGGCGGAAAACATGGTATCCTGATGCCAAAGAAGCGATCGCTTATCATGCTGCAATGGGTCATAGTATGCCCATGTCTTCTGAACAGATGGACTCTATGATGATGACCGTTGATTTAGGAGCGGCTGATTCCGGTTTTGATCAACGATTTATCAACGCGATGATTCCTCACCATGAAGGAGCATTAATCATGGCAAAAGATGCTCAAACGAAATCCAAACGTTCGGAAATTCAACAACTTGCTCAAGCTATTTTAACTTCTCAAGAGGCAGAAATTAAGTTGATGCAGCAATGGTTCAATCAAGGGTTTAAATAATCGATTTAGGGAAAAGGGAATCAACAATTAGTTAGCATTGATCTGAATTGGTAGCTTTTGGTAAATCTTTTAAGAATATTCTTAAATTTTCTCAATTGTTATTGAATTTATGATCTGGATTTGATAAAATTGAGAAGGGATTTTTAACCCATGATTAGGTTATAAAAATTTGTGTTCTTTGATACTGACAAACCCTTATGAGCAAGGATAAAACTGAACCAATGGCTATTTCTGAAGAAATCACAACTCGCACGCCGCCTTGGGGTCAGGTGAGTTTACTCGAACAAGGCGATCGCTACCGGATTAATCGAATTGTTGTCAATCCGGGTTATCATATTAGTACCCAAATGCACTATCATCGCAGTGAACATTGGATTGTAGTGGCAGGAACCGCTAAAGTGATTTGTGGTGGCGAGGAAACCTTATTGCTTCCCAAACAATCTACTTATGTTCCGATGAATACTCCCCACCGTGTTGAAAATCCTGGGGTAATTCCTTTAGTGATGATCGAAGTGCAAAATGGAGAATATTTAGGGGATGATGATATTATTCGTTTTCCTGAAGAAGATGCCAAACGCAACAGGAAAAAATAACTCGACAGAAAGCACAGAATGAGAGACAATTTTCCTGAGTTGATTCAATTTTTGATTAAGGTTAAAATACTCATGGATTTAAAGTCTCTCATTCGGGAAATTCCCGATTTTCCCAAACCGGGAATTTTATTTCGAGATATTACCACGCTGTTACAAGATCCCCAAGGACTACGATACACCATTGATTGTTTAACGAAAAAATGTCGTCCTTTGTCTCCTGACTATATTCTCGGTATGGAGTCGAGGGGATTTTTATTTGGAATGCCTTTAGCTTATCAATTAGATGTGGGGTTTGTTCCTGTTCGTAAACCTAAAAAATTACCCGCCGCCGTCTATCGGGCTGAATATGAATTAGAATATGGCACGGATTGTTTAGAAATGCACCAAGATGCGATTTCATCAGGACATCGAGTGTTAATTGTAGATGATTTAATTGCTACAGGTGGGACAGCCAAAGCGACGGCTGAATTAGTTCAACAAGCGGGAGCGACCGTTGCGGGTTTTTGTTTTGTCGTGGAACTCACGGGTTTAAACGGTCGGGAACAATTGCCCGATGTTCCGGTAATTAGTTTGTTACAATACGATTAATTTTTATCGGTTTTCCGTGAAATTATTTGTTGGTTATTCAAGGGGAAAATCCAGATCATGAGTGAAACCGTTGTCTATATTGGTAAGCGATTATTACAAGCCATTTTAACGCTATTTTTAGCCTCCGCTTTATGTTTTACCATTACTCAACTTGCCCCTGGAGATTATTTAGATAACCTCTCGAATAATCCTCAAATTTCACCGGAAACCTTAAAGCAATTGCAACAACAATTCCGCCTGGATCAATCGGCTTGGGAACAATATTGGTATTGGTTAGGACAAATTGTTGGTTACGGCAATTTTGGCTATAGTTTTGCTAATCAACGGTCGGTTACGTCTTTACTTTTAGAACGGGTTCCCGCAACCTTATTATTAGCTATTTTATCCTTAATGATTACTTGGGCGATCGGGATTCCATTAGGAATTGTTGGGGCGGTTCATCAAAACCGTTTTATTGACCGATTTCTACAAGTGATTAGTTACACCGGACAAGGATTTCCCAGTTTCATCACCGCTTTATTATTATTGTTTCTTGCTCAAAAAACTTCCCCCTTATTTCCCGTTGGTGGGATGACGAGTATTAATTATCCTGATTTATCTCCTTTGGGAAAAATTGCTGATATTGCTTGGCATAGTATTTTACCAACATTAGCTTTAAGTATTACCAGTTTTGCGGGATTACAACGGTTAATGCGAGGACAACTTTTAGATGTTTTACGCCAAGATTATATTCAAACCGCAAGGGCAAAAGGACTCCCAGAAAATCGAGTCATTTATATTCATGCTCTCCGCAATGCCGTTAACCCGTTAATTACTTTATTAGGGTTTGAATTTGCCAGTTTATTAGGCGGTGCTTTTATTGCTGAAACCTTTTTTAATTGGCCGGGATTAGGTAAATTAGTTTTACAAGCGGTACAACAACAAGATTTATATTTAGTGATGGCTAGTTTAATGATGGGGGCAGTGATGTTAATTGTTGGTAATTTATTAGCGGATTTACTCTTAAAAGCCGTTGACCCTCGAATTAAATTAGAAGATTTACGCTAAAATTTGATAAAAAAAGGTTGAATTAGAGTTAAAATATTCAGGATTGTGTTAAAATGTTTTCAGAAGTTTATTATATTCTTCGAGTTAGAACCGATGGACGTTATGTAACTGCCCGTCCTGATCCTGATCGCCCATCCGCTTATTTATTATTATTTTCTGAACAATTTGATGCCCTCGGTTATTTAAACAAACACGCCGGAGACTTAAAAGAGCAGTTTGCTGTAGAATCAATTACTGGTTCTCAAATTAAACCGATTTTACAGCGTTGGGGTTTTGCGGGCATTGGCATGATTAAAGATCCCCTCTTACCTCATATTGAATTTATCTAAGATCTCGGTTTGAAGACTCCCGTTACACCCTTTGGGTTAACGGTGAGATGAAAAACCGAGCAACATACCCAGCGTAGCACGATATTTTAACACTTTGCACAAAAACAGAAACTTGTGTTAGATTAGGTTTAG
>NZ_JBJUDF010000071.1:0-10285 GCF_046067725.1 Planktothrix sp. | reverse complement strand
TTGGAAGAACAGCAGGAGTTAGCATTCGCTTTTAATACGGCTATGACTACCCCTGAACCTGTGCCATTAGAACCTATCCTAGCTTACAAATTGAGCAGCATGGGGTTAATTCAGTTAGATGGCAATAAAGCAATGCCCAGTTATCCGTTGTACCGGGAGTATTTCCAGCAGACCTTAAGAAAAAGATGAGATTGCTGATTCGCTATAAGTTATATGCTAAATAATCTCTTACTCTACTTAAATCTTATTTGTTAGTGTTGCAGTCTTAAAGGAGGAGCGATGGTCAGTAATTTTCCTAAAGTCCCGCGAGCAATTATGAATGCCTATCGGGATGAATCTTCTATCGAAATGCAAATCTTTGAGGGAAATCTGCCAGATAATTTGCAGGGTCACATTTTTATCGTTGCACCCGTTGGTACTGTCAGTTCTAAAGGTTTGCCAGATAAAAATGGCAACACATTTATGAATGGTGACGGAATGATTTATCGGCTTGATTTTGATCAGAAAGGTAAAGTCAGTTTGAAGCGAAAAATTGCCAAGTCACCGGATTACTGGGCTGACAAAGTAACCCATGATAATAATAATAAATTGCTAAAATTTCGGAATTATGGCCTCGTGAGATTTTCTGACTTGCTGGGCTTTCGCAATGAGTTAAATACAGCTTTTCTGCCTATAAAATTTTCTGGAGATACCCATGAACGTTTACTCGTAACTTATGATGCAGGTCGCCCCTATGAAATTGATACAGAAACTCTCGAAGCAGTCACTCCAATTGGGGAAATGAAAGAATGGGAAGCACTGCTCGATCAACCTCCATATCCCTTTAAACCCATTTTAAGCACTGCACATCCGGCTTTTGATCCGCATAAATCCGAGATGTTTACGGTTAATTATAGCAGGTCACTCCCTAATATTTTAGGAATAGATAGAATCCTTGATGTTTTTAATAAAAAATTCGATGAGACATCCAGAGGAACGGATCAAGAAAGATATAAAATAGCTCTTGCTTTATTAAAAAAGATAATATTTGAATCGAATTTATGGACTAATAACTTTGCCAATCTGATGAGATGGGATGGCGTAAACTCCCTGCAAAAATGGCAGCTAATCAACCTGAATGGCTCACCCGTCAAAATTCGGCAAAGTATACATCAAATAGGAGTGACTCAAGATTATGTAGTGCTTATGGATACAGCCTTTGCGACTGGAATTGAGCAGGTAATCTCTAACTTTCCTGAAATTCCCCTAATCAAAGAGTTAGCCCGCTTTATACCGTCACCAGATACCATGCTATATATTGTTGAGCGCAATAAATTACAAGAGAACGAAGAAAAAGTTGTAGCCCATAAAGTCAAGATTCCTCGTGAAGCCGCACATTTTTTAGTGGATTATGAAAATCCTAACAACAAAATTACACTTCATATTGCCCATATTTGTGCTTGGGATATTGCAGAATGGCTGCGTGATGAGGATCAATCAGTCTACAATAATGAAACTGTTCCGCACGAGCTTTTCGGAATGCACCCAGGTCAAATGGACATTGGCTTTATGGGACGCTATGTGATAGATGTTAATAGCGAAAAACCGAAAATTATTGAATCTCAGAACATCTTAAAGAAGCACGATCCCTGCACTTGGGGCCCAGGATTATACACTTATCTCGACAGGCTACCTTCTTCTGGTATGACTCCCAGTAATTTAGATAATATTTACTGGGTTTCTCTTGGTCTTTGGAAAGAGCTAACGACTCAGTTTATGTACGAGCAATATAACAAGTATAAATATAGAGAAGTGCCTTTAGCGGAATTTCTTGAACTTGCTAAACAAGGCAAACCAGCTTGCTTATACCGATTGCATACTTCGTCAATGACAATCGAAGATTACTACGAGTTCCCAGAAGGTTACATGGTGTTTTCACCGCAATTTGTTCCGAAGCGAGGTAGGGAAGAAAGTTCAACGAATGGTTACATTGTCTGTATTGTTTTTACTCCAGAACGTGATGAAATTTGGATTTTTGATGCTGAAAACTTAAACCAGAACCCACTCTGTAAGTTGTACCATCCTCAACTCAACCTTGGATTGTCATTGCACACAGCATGGTTACAAAATATTAGTCCTCGTCAGGCTAACTACAACATTCCTGTTAAACAAGATTACCAAGAAGCAGTCGAGAAGTTACTAAACTTTATAGAAGATGATCATTTGATCTTTCTTAGTCCGCCAGAAAAAGGGCAACTCAAGCAAGAGATTAAAGACCTATTTGAGAAAGACGTTTACCCACGCTTTTAGTGACAAGGAATAAGGACACGATATATCGTGTCTTTACTTAGGTTGAATTACTGGTTACAAAATGGATTAAATACTAGAAATATAGCATTTTTCATATTAATAAATTTAAAAAATCGGTTTTAATTATGATTAATGTTCTCGGATATAACATCAAAGAAAAAGTATACGCTGAAGGAAAAATTATTTATTACCGAGGGCTAAATCTACAAAATGAACAGTCTGCCCTGATTAAAATTCAGCAAGTTGAATATCCAACACTGGAAGATCTTACTAGCTTTAGACAAGAATATAAAATTACTCAAAATTTAGCTTGCACAGGAATTATCAGACCTTATAAACTGGAGAATTATAAAAATGGTTTAGCTCTGGTTTTAGAAGATTTCGGTGGTCAACCTCTATCTCAGTTAATCCAAGCTAATCAACTCTCTATCAAAGATTTTCTAACCCTTGCTATTTCTCTAACAGAAACCTTAATTTACCTCCATAATTTGTCAATTATTCATAAAAATATTAACCCTAGCAATATTTTTATCAACTCGAAAACGAATGAGGTAAAGCTTACTGGCTTTAGTCATGCGATTACTCTCCCTAAAGAGCAACAAACCATTAGTAATCCCAAATTACTAGAAGGCTCCCTTGCTTACATTTCCCCCGAACAAACTGGGAGAATGAATCGCTCTATTGACTACCGAACAGATTTTTATGCGTTAGGTGTTACTTTTTATGAAATCGTGGCTGGAACTGTACCGTTTAATTCTTTCGATCCGATTGAATTAGTTTACTCTCATATTGCCAAACAGCCAATTTCCCCTTCAGAAACAGCAAATATTCCTGAAGCTATTTCAAATATTATCCTGAAACTTTTAGCCAAAAATGCTGAAGATCGATACCAAAGTGCTGCGGGACTAAAATTTGATTTAGAACAATGTTTGTTGCAACTCGAAACGAACGGAAAAATTGAAACTTTTGCACTCGGTCGGCGCGATCGCGGTAATCAACTGCTTATCCCGCAAAAACTTTATGGACGAGAGCAAGAAGTGGAAGCTATCTTAAATGCGTTTGCCAGAGTTACTCAAGGAACAACCGAGATCATGCTTGTTTCGGGTTACTCAGGGATTGGCAAAACCTCTATTGTTCATGAAGTTCATAAACCGATCATACAAGCACGAGGGTATTTTATTGCTGGGAAATTTGATCAATACAAGCGAAATATTCCCTATGCCGCTTTGATTCAGGCTTTTCAAGAATTAATTCGTCAGTTATTAACAGAAAGCGAAGAAAACATTGCTGCTTGGAAAGAGAAACTGCTCAATGCCATAACACCCAACGGTCAAGTGATTGTTGATGTTATTCCAGAGGTTGAACTGATTATTGGGCTTCAACCGGAAGTCAAACAACTCGGTTCATCCGAAGCAGAAAATAGATTTAATCGGGTATTTCAACAATTTATTAATGTCTTTTGTCAACGAGAACACCCCCTTGTTATTTTTTTAGATGATTTACAGTGGGCAGATCCAGCATCTCTAAAGTTAATTCAACTAATCAGCACTGATCACAGCAGTCAATATTTATTCTTAATTGGAGCTTATCGAGATCATGAAGTCAGCCCAACTCATCCATTAATTCACACGATAGAAAAAATTAGAAAAAGTGGAACTGCGATCAATAATGTCAGTGTTGAACCTTTATCTCTTCGTCATGTTACACAATTAATAGAAGAGAGCTTGGGAGAAAATGCAACTCCTGATATAGTAAATATATTATCAAAACTACTTTTTACAAAAGCTAAAGGTAATCCATTATTCTTCATTCAATTACTTCAAAATATTTATACCGAAAAAATTTTATTTTATCAGAATAATTATAATAGATGGGAGTTGGATTGTAAGCAGGATCAAGCTACAGCTATATTTGACTCCGATTTAGTTGAACTGATTTCTACCAATATCAGAAAACTGCCAAGCAACACCCAAAAGGTTTTAAAGTTCGCTGCCTGTCTTGGCAATATTTTTAACTTAAATATTCTAGCGATTGTTAACGAAGAATCCAATTTATCGACAGCTAAAGAACTTTTTCCGGCACTTCAAGCAGGTTTAATTTTACCTCAATCCGATGCCTATAAAATTCCGCTCACTTTTTCTGAAACAGAAGCAGCAAATTTAAACGTGCATGAGATTGAAGTTGAGTACAAGTTTTTGCATGACCGAGTGCAACAAGCCGCTTATTCTTTGATTTCTGAAGCTGAAAAAAAAGCAACTCACCTAAAAATTGGTCAACTGCTGCTCAAAAATATCACTCCGCAAGAACAAAAAGATAATATTTTACCCTAGTTAATCAACTGAATTTTGGGATTGATTTACTCACCCATCAAACCGAAAAGTATGAACTGGCTCAATTAAATTTGAGAGCCGGAAAGAAAGCGAAAACATCTACGGCTTATGATGCTGCTATCAACTACTTGAATGTAGCTTTAGAACTTTTAGGGTTAGATAGCTGGAAGCAGCAATATCACTTAACATTTATTCTCTATTTGGAAGCTTCAGAAGCACAATACCTTAATGCTAATTTAGAGCAGTCTGCAAGGCTGTGTGATATTGCTCTAAAAACAGCAAAAGCTACACTTGAGAAAGTTCAGTTATATGAGATAAAAATCAAACTATTGCTCGCTCAAAATCAAATAAAGTCAGCCATAAAAACTGGATTAAAAGTCATCAAAATGCTGGGGGTCACTCTATCTGAATCACCACCCCAAGGACTGAATCTTGAGGAATTAGCTAAACTGCCAAGAATGACTAATCCCTGTAAACTTGCAGCAATGGAAAGTTTAATGCTTATATTACCCCCTGCTTGTTTTGAAGAAAGTACATTAGTTTTACCTATTTTATATACTATGGTTGAAATTTCTAGACAATATGGGAATTCACCCGCATCTATTTATGGCTATGCTCTTTATGGCGCTCTCATAAGTTGGTTAATACCGGACATAGATTTTGCATACAAATTAGGTCATTTAGCTGAAATCCTATTAATTTCTTTAGATGCTAAAGAATTTCAATCCAAATCATATTTATCAATCTCTATTAATATTACACACTGGAAAAAGCATACTAGAGAAACCATAGAACCCCTTATTCAAGCTATTCAGAGTGGCTTAGATGTAGGAGATATAGAATATGCTTGTCATGCTGCAAATTTCTACTGTTCCCACTTGTTTTTTAATGCTAATAATTTGGAATATGTACAAGAGAAGCAAAAGCAATATATTAGCTTTATTAAAAACTTTAAACAAGAACATCAGTTAAATATGGCGAGTATAGACGGGCAGTTAGTAGCAAATTTAAGAGGAGAAGCTACAAAAGAAACCCTTTTAATTGGTCAGTATATCAATGAAGATAAAATTGAATCTTATTTAAAAAATAGTAATAACTTAATTTCTCTATTTAGCCTATATTTTGCTAAATGTATGCTTTATTATTTATTTAAAGATTTTAAAAATTCGATAAAATATGCTACAATAGGTTTAAACTATTCAGGATTTGTCCAAGCTGGGATTATCTTCGTTCAGCATAATTTCTACTATTCTCTGGCTCTTTTGGCAGAGTCTTATACTGGTAGTTCTTCTAAAAATGAAGAAACCGAAAGTAACCGAGAACAATATCTTAATCAGGTTATTAAAAATCAGGGAAAGATGAAATATTGGGCGGATCATTGCCCGATGAATTATCAGCATAAATATGATCTGGTAGAAGCAGAAAAAGCGCGGGTTTTAGGGCTAGATCTGCAAGCAATGGAGTATTACGAACGTGCGATCAAAGGGGCAAAGGAACAAGGTTATATTCAAGAAGAAGCTCTCGCTTATGAACTAGCAGCAGAATTCTATTTATCTTTAGAAAGAATAGAAATTGCTCAGACCTACATGACTAAAGCCCACTATTGTTACCTTCGTTGGGAAGCGACAGCCAAGGTTCAAGATTTAGAGTTCCGATATCCACAATTAATTTCCAACCCATCCGTATTGCCTGTAGTTCCACTGAATACTTCTATAAATCAGACCTTTTTACCCACTGCTAGTCATACCACTATGTTAGACTTAACCACTGTAATTAAAGCGTCACAAGCCTTAGCCAGCGAAATTGATCTGGAGAAACTGCTGGAAAAATTAATCAAAATTACGATCAAGAATGCTGGGGCTAAAACAGGTTATTTGATTTTAGAAAAAGACGGCAAACTGTTCATAGAAGCCCAGAGTGATTTAGAGCAAAATCAGGTGATTGTCTGTCAATCAATCCCAATAGAAACAAGTCATCAATTACCAATATCTGTGATTAATTATGTAGCCAGAACACGGGAAGATGTTGTTTTAACCGATGCCACCCGTGAGGGAATATTTACCACCGATACTTATCTGGTTAAATTCCAACCTAAATCAATTTTATGTACGCCGATTATCCATCAAAACCGACTAATTGGTCTGCTGTATTTAGAAAATAATTTAAGTGTGGGAGCCTTTACTCCTGACCGCTTAGAAGTGTTAAAAATTCTTTCATCTCAAGCTGCGATTTCGATTCAGAATGCTCAACTTTATGTAGCATTACGGGAAAGTGAAAGAAGAGTCAAGCAATTTTTGGAAGCTGTTCCAGTGGGTGTGTTTGTAACGGATGCCAATGGTACGCCTTACTACGCCAATCAAAATGCACAACAGATTCTAGGGAAGGGAATTATACCCGAAGCAACCCGTGATCAATTAACTGAAATTTATCAAGTTTATCAAGTGGGAACAGAGCAATTTTACCCAACGGAACAGCAGCCGATTTTACGGGCATTAAAAGGTGAAAAGACGACGATTAATGATATGGAAATTCGACAAGGAGATCAGGTGATTCCTTTGGAAGTTTCCGCCACTCCGATTGTTAATGAAAAGGGTGATATTGTTTATGCGATCGCTGCTTTTCAAGACATTACTCAACGCCAACGATCAGAGGCGGAACGGATTCAATTAGAAATTTTGAAGGTTGAAAATGCACTGTTACGAAGTACAGAAGAAGCTTCAACTTATGATTATCAAGTCGGGGGAAGTTTGCCCAGTGATGCTCCAACTTATGTGGTGCGTTCCGCAGACCGTGACCTGTACAAAGCGTTGAAACGAGGAGAGTTTTGTTATATTTTGAATACCCGTCAGATGGGGAAATCAAGCTTGATGGTTAGCATGATGCACCAACTTCAACGAGAGGGATTTTTCTGCGCGGCGATTGACATGACCCGTATCGGGAGTGAAAATATTACACCTGACCAATGGTATAAAGGGTTAGTAGTAGAATTGTGTCAGAGTTTTAATTTATTAGGTAAATTTAATCTGAAAGCTTGGTGGAATGAGCATCTTGCTCTTTCTCCTTTGCAACGATTGAGCCAATTTGTTGAGAAAATTTTGCTGACTGAAGTGGGAATAGAACTTGATAATCCAGCGCAGAAATTGATTATTTTTTTAGATGAAATTGATAATATCTTGGCTTTAAATTTCTCAGTTAACGAGTTTTTTGCCTGGATTCGTTCCTGTTATAATCAACGGGGGATTAATCCCGCCTATCAACGCTTAACCTTTGCATTGTTTGGAGTGGCGACCCCTTCAGATTTGATTACTGACGTTCAAAGAACGCCCTTTAATATTGGTCGAGCTATTGAACTCAAAGGCTTTCAACTTCATGAAGCTCAACCGTTGCTGCATGGATTGAAAGAAAAAGTAACTCACCCTAAAACCGTGCTGAAGGAGGTGTTATTTTGGACAAATGGACAACCATTTCTATCCCAAAAAATTTGCCAATTAATCCGCAATTCTTCGTCTGTTGTTCCGAGTCAAAATGAAGCTCAATGGATTGAAAATTTAGTGCAAACTTATGTGATCGAAAAATGGGAATCCCAGGATGAGCCAGAACATCTTAGAACGATTCGCGATCGCATTCTTAACAGTCAACAGCCGACCCGTAAGCTGTTAGAAATTTATGGAAAAATTTTACATCAAGGAGAGATAATGGCAGATGATAGTCCAGAGGAAAAGGAATTACTGTTATCCGGTTTAATTGTTAAGCAACAGGGTTTGCTCAGAGTTCATAACCGGATTTATGAATTGGTCTTTAATGTTAATTGGATTGAGCGATATCTTTAAAAAACGCTTATACTAAGCATTTGTTTTTAATTTAACATTGCTGACCTTCACAAGCAATACCGTCTTGATCACAGATGCGTTGGGTGCGGGAGAATCGATTGAATTTGCCTATAAACTGGATTGTCAAGCGATTCAATTGGCTGGAATTCCAGAACATTTAACTCCAAAATTGAAGAAAAAGCCCGAATCCCCTGCATGATGTGATGGCATCAATGATTATGCCAAATACTATAAAATTGCATAAGTCCAGTTCGCTAAGAAATAAGTAGAAGTAGTAAAGACTAAGTTGGCGTTAGATTGACTTAACTTAAAATTCTGATGAAGCAGAGGTAAAAAATGAGGAATGTATCTACGAATTTAATTAAACAGTCAATTAGACTCAGTTTAACGTTTTGGGTTTATCTGGTACTCCTGTCAGAAATTGGGACAGCAGAATCTAGCCATCAAAATGTACCTCAGTTGCAACCGTCAGAAATACTTTCCCAAATTGATCAAACCTCTACAGAAGCACAACAGCTTGTTAATGAAGCCGAAAAACTGACACAACAAAGAACAATTCCATCTCAGCTAGAAGCACTCAAAAAATGGTCAGAAGCACGATTAAAATGGCAACAATTAGGAGATACATCTCAAGAAGCATTTACCTTACTTAAACTGGCTGAAATTTATAAAAATATAGGTGCAACCGCCTCCGCATTAGAACGCTACACCGAAGCTTTAAGCCTATACCGACAACTGGGAAACCGCCTTCAAGAAGCATTGACCCTAAGTGAAATTGGAAATATTTATATTGCGAACTTAGAACAAGGGAAAGAAGAAGAACAGTTTAGTTTTGAACACGATTTTTTCATCGATTCTCGGCTATCACAATTCAGGTTAAATCAACAGCATAGAGATTCTAAAAGACCTTTAGAGTTTTATCAACAATCTCTGAAAATTTACCAGGAAATTAATTATTTATCTGGAGAAGCCAGTCTTCTCAATGCAATGGCGAGAAGTCCCTATTTACATGAGGATGAAGAAGATAAACAAAAATTACTTGAGAAATCTTTAGCAATTTATCAACAAATCGGTGATCAAAAAGGACAAGCATTAGTGTTAGGTCATCTGAGTGAATTACATCTGATTGAATACAGAAATGAGCAAGTCGGGTGGGATTTATTTAATCAAGCTTTAGCTTTTTACCAGAAAAATAATCAGTCTTTCGATAATCAGGATTTGACTAGCCGTCAAGGCGAAGCAAAGCTGTTGAGTGTTGGGGCTGATTATTGGGGGTCAAACCATCAACAGAAAACCTTATAATTCTACAATCAATCCTTAAAGATTTACCAAGAAATAGGTGATAAACAGGGAGAAGCAATAACCCTAACCCGCATCGCTGATTACTATCGTAGCCTAGAAAATCGTGAAAAACAATTAGAATTTTATACTCAAGTATTAGACATTTATCAGGAAATTGGCGATGCAGTTGGAGAAGCTAATATTTTAGACCGCTTGGGGTTAATGTACTTTCGATTAGGAGAGGTAGACAAAGCCTTAGAATTCTACAAATAAGAATTAGAAACGCTTCAGAACATGAGTGAATTTTACGCTAAACTCGGTGATGAACAACAAGCATTAATATTTGACTATCGCCAACCCATTATTTTATTTAACTTGGCAAATATTTATTCTAAACTAAAAAATGAAGCCCAAGAAAAAGAAGTTTATCATCAAGCCCGAAAAATTTATCAAAAATGGCAAGATGACCAAGGCGAAGCGAGTTTTCTGATTAAAATTGCTGAACGCTATGGAGAGCAAGAAAACTCGGAAAAAATGCTAGAATATTTTAATCAG
>NZ_JBJUDF010000070.1:0-13098 GCF_046067725.1 Planktothrix sp. | reverse complement strand
AACAAACGAGAATTCTTTTCTGAGAATTGTAGAATATTTGTTTAAGGCAAACTTGTTAATCTTCAATTCTCTGGAATGATCTATCCAATATCTAATCGCTTTGTTGCGAACAAATTGGGTCGTGCGAATTGCTGGCTCAATCGCTTGATATTGACTAGGTTTGCCTTTAATTTTATATTCCAGAACTCTCATGAAAATTTCCGGGTTTCGACCGGTTTCTATGTTAACATAAATCGAATAAATATTCACGGGGAATAAATTCCCCTGAGTCGTTTTTCATCTCAGGTCTGTTGGCGTAGCCTGCCGTAAGGCATAGACACGCTCGTTTTCAATCTCCCACCTTGGTCTTATAATTGCCATTTTTTATCCTAACACGGATTCCGATCCCCAAGGAAAAATGCTGTCGGGTTCGTTAGAATTAAAAATGTAATCATAATCAAACTCAAAGGCTCGACTATGACGAGTTAGAGAAAATCCACAGGCAATAACTTGGCTAGTGGTAAAGGTTGCCATTACTAATTCAATTAAAGTTCTCGGTTTAATTTCGGGTTTTTGGACATAGAAATCGCGTTTGGCAAAAAATACCCGTTCATCTTTAGGAACAATAATCCCATTGACGCGATGAGCGTGTTGAATGGGTTTGAGATAATTTTTAATAAAATAGTCCTGATTTGTTTGTAATCGAGATAGGCGTTCTTGTTGTAGCCAACTCATTTGGAACATGAGTTTAATTAATTCAAAGCCTAGAATATAATTAAACACATTATCTTTATCTTTGGGGCTTAAAGCTAACTTTAAAGCCGATTCTAAATATTGACTAGGTTGGCAACGGGCATCTTGGGCAAAATGAATATAAAATTGCCGAATATATCCTCGTAAAACCGCTTCATTTAAGGGGGCTTTAATCCGAAAACAACTCAAATATTGTTTGACTCGTTGCAGCGTATCAATATCTTTGAGCATCTTCGCCATTAAACCATCGGCGGTATATTCATCTAAAAATTCTGCTTGTTTTTCGGGTGAGGAAGCACACAATATATAGCATAAAGAAAGAACATAACGCCGTTGATTCCAAGGTAAACTTTCTGCCCATTGTTGAACCTCTAAGGGCAATTTATCAAATAAAACATGATGCCTCATTAGGCGTGCTAGATTGATTTGTTCGTCGCTATATTCAAGATTCATCATCTCGTTTTATTCCTAATTAAGCTGATTGACCGTGACCCATTATTACTTTCATCCCTCTGATTAGATGTCCCTCTACGTTAAACACTAGATTAAAATAGGATGATTCATTTCTAACGGCAATCTGGATTCTAGCCCGTTAATATTTATACTAGATGAATGATATTCAATTCTAAGGGATCTGAGGAGTATGTGTTTTTTCCTGACGGAATTTATTCTGGGTCATTTCCCTGTGACAACCCGATGATTGTTGGATGGTAATGTGATAGAAATCACAATTACTCCACGCTTAAACCAGACTGCTCAAAATGGCTCACTCACGTCCCTAACCTTCCGGGGTTTACGGTATCTTTCCAAATGCTGTTGCAAATTATCCTATCTTTTATTATGACAGCATTCAGGTCAGTTGATCTTGCATTTAAACTGTATATTTTAGGCAGCGAGGACGCTCCCACTATCAGAATGTAACGATTATGTTAGATTTAATGAAATTAGCTCAACAAATGCAAGGAATGAGTCAACATATTAATCGAGAAGCGGAAGCCTCTCGAAAACGGATTGAAATTGCTTTACATTTGATGGAACAAGCTAAATTAAATCATGATAATTTAATGAAAAAACATGAAGAATTTAAACTCAGGATGCTGTTTAAACCAGCAACACCGTTGGAAGCTTTAAATCATTATCCTTACATTGTTGAACCTCCAACGACTCATACTGTTTTAGCAACGGATGGTTCCCAAATTGCACCGAGTGCCCATGAAATTGCTTATTGTTATTTAATTAATGTGGGGCGAGTGATTTTACATTATGGTCAAAGTCGTCACCCTATTTTAGATAGTGTTCCTGAAATTTATTATCGTCCTGAAGATTTATATTTATCTCGTCAATGGGGAATTAAAACCGAAGAATGGATGGGATATCGTCGGACGGTTTCTGAAGCAATGATTTTGGCGGAGTCGGGTACTCAATTAGTTGAAATTTCTCCTTATCAACAGTTAACAGTTCCGACTTTAGCATTAGTGGATGGTTCCTTAGTGTATTGGTTTTTAGAACAGTTACCGTCGGAAGCACGGGATTTAATTTTACAACCGATTTTACAATCTTGGGAACAGTTGCGGTTAGCAAAAATTCCCTTAATGGGTTATGTGAGTGCTTCTCGCAGTAGTGAAAGTTTATCATTTTTACGGTTACAGGCTTGTAGTTTTGAAGAACCCAATTGTTTAAAAAATTGTCCGGGGATGGGAGGAATGAGTCTAACAGGAACCGAGAAAAAAGCACCTTGTCAAGTGTTTGATCCATTACGGGATACGGTTTTATGGGAATCTCAATTAAAACCCGGTCAACGCAGTCCTTTTTGGCGTTCTAACTCATCAATTTTAGATTTATATGATCATCATCAAATTTATTTTTGTTATGTCAATATGGGATTAGAAATTGCTCGT
Organism: Planktothrix sp.; assembly: GCF_046067725.1. Lineage (NCBI taxonomy): Bacteria > Bacillati > Cyanobacteriota > Cyanophyceae > Oscillatoriales > Microcoleaceae > Planktothrix > Planktothrix sp. Next base: position 10,468 of record NZ_JBJUDF010000070.1, on the reverse strand, counting down.
TTGGAAGCTCCGGCTTGGGTGGTTGAAAATCCTGAACAATTAGAGTTAGCATTAGGAATGGTGATGGCTCAAGTTCAAAAAGGCTATGGTTATCCGGTGGTTTTGTCAGAAGCTCATAATCAAGCGGTTGTGACCGGAGGCGATCGCGCTCGATTTTTTGCAATGTTAGAACAACAAATGATTAAAGCAGGTTTAAAAAATGTGGGAATTTCCTATAAAGAAGCGAGGAAACGGGGGAGTATTGCTTAGAATTAAGAATTAAGAATTAAGAATTACGAATTATGACGATTGAATTAATTATTTTATTAGCTTCATTGTTGGTGGCTTGGTTAGTTTTTACTTGGGCGGTTCAAGTTTTAAAAGCGAGTATTAGTACGGCTGTTGCGATCGCGGCTATTGTTTTAATTTTACAGCTTGTTTTTGGAATTGGCCCCCAGGAATTATTAGACCATTTGATACAATTACCGCAGACATTATGGAATTTAAAGGGGGAATAAAAGAGCCCTACAGGGCTCAGGAGGAATTAGAAATTAAATTTTAGACGATCAGAACGATTTTGATTTAATTGTTGGTCTAGGGTTTGCCAATCTTCCTGTTCAATATAAGTCGTAATTTTATCTAAGGTTTGACGATAGGATTGTAGCGATCGCAATAAAGCGTCTCGATTATATTTTGCCATCATTAATCCTAATTCGGGATTGCCTCCACCAACGCGACTGGTATCTCGAAATCCCGAACTCGCAAAATAATGAGCTAACAAGGCGACATCCGGGTTATCTTCCTGTCTTAAGGAAGCGATTAAACTACCACTAACAATGACAGGAAGATGGGAAATCCAAGCCACAGCGCGATCATGTTCTTCCGGTTGACAATGATAAATTTTAGCTTGCAATAAATCCACAATTGATTCTACAATTTTAATAGATTCGAGGGGTGTGTTAGCAGTTGGTGTGATTACATAAGGTTTGTTGACAAATAGATGGTGTTGAGCCGCATCAATTCCCGTTTGTGTGTTCCCAGCCATCGGATGTCCGCCTACAAAATTAGGCCATAATGCGGAACAACTTTCAACAATTGGTTGTTTAACGGAACCTACATCTGTTAAAACGGTGTGAGGTTGTAAATAAGGAATTAATTTTTCTACTGTTGGAGCAATAGCAGCAATGGGTGTACAAATAAAAATGATGTCAGCTTGACTCATTAAGGATAAATCAATACTAGCTTCATCAACAACTCCTCGTTTAACAGCCACCTCACAAGTTTTTTGTTCGAGACTAATTCCTAAAATCCGATAGGATGGAGAGGGAGAAGCAGAAGAACTATCCAAGATTTGTGCTTGGGTTTGTTGCCGATGGGTATATAAATCTAAACCAAGAGATCCTCCAATTAAACCCAATCCGACAATACCAATATTCATCAATCAATACTCCATTCAATTATTACAAAAAACGTTCTAAACCGATTGCTAAAAATTAATCCTAAAAACGCATTTTCAAGATGAGTTTAAGGTTCTTTTCTGAGCCTTAAAAGTCTCACTATTGAGTTAAATATAAAAAGGATTGTATCCGGTTTGAACTAATATTTTTAAAGCCGTTTTTACCCGTTTATGGGTAGATATATTCTACCGTATTTTGTTATAATTTCCTATAACCTACTGAACAAAGCTGGAGAGTTAGAAGGCATGGATGCCGATGAACTTCTGCTCAAATATGAATCAGGCACAAGAGACTTTAGTGCTATTCTCCTTTGCGAAGCGAATCTGAGTCGGGCAAATCTCAGCCAAGCCAACTTGAGCCAAGCCATTTTGAGTATTACTAACCTCAGTGGTGCCAATCTATCCGAAGTCAATCTCAATCAAGCCAAACTGAATGTTGCTCGCCTCAGTGGTGCGAATTTAACCCGCGCCAGTTTGGATGATGCCATTCTCAATGTTGCCAATTTGATTCGGGCTGATCTTCGAGAAGCATCCCTGATGAACGCCTCTCTAATTCGGGCTGAACTCATGCGTTCCGATCTCAGCCATGCTTTATTGATGGGAGCGAATCTGAGTGAAGCCGATTTGCGAGAAGCGACACTGCGACAAGCCAACCTGGAACAAGTTAATTTGAATGGTGCGAATTTAACCGATGCAGTTTTAATTAATTGTAATTTAGAACGAGCGAGTTTACATCGAGCTTGTGTCACGAAAGCTGATTTAAGAGGGGCAAATTTAAGTAATAGTGAATTGCGACAAATTAACCTATCTAAATCCAATTTAAGTGGGGCGGATCTGCGAGGTGCAAATCTACGTTGGGCTAATTTGAATGGGGCGAATTTAAGTGGGGCAAATTTAGAGCAAGCTCGGTTAAGTGGAGCCAGTTTATGTGGAGCTAATTTAACCGGAGCGAACCTGATGAATGCGATTTTAATTCATGCAGATTTAACCCAAGCTAATTTAATTAATGCCGATTGTACAGGAGCCGATTTCACAGGTTCATCCTTAACAGGTTCTAAACTGTATGGAGTCTCCCGTTTTGATTTAAAAGCGGAGGAAATTAGCTGTGATTGGATTGATTTAAGTTTTTTGGGAGATAGTAGCCAGATTCAAAGATTTAACCCGAAAGAAGCGAATAAATTTTTTAATGCCACCTTTCCGACCGTAGAAATCAATGTCGATACGCGATTAGGATTTGAAGCTTATACAATTTTAGCTAAAATTTATGATCATCTTCAACAGCAATCGTCATTATTCAAGCAGCCTCCCACCATTGAAGTTAATTCCCGACGAACCGTGATTTCATTTAAAATTGAATCCAATGAACAATTGTTGAGTGTGGCTTATGTGGCAATTTTACCATTTCGGGATGCCGCCGCTACCCAAAATGCCATTGAAACTGCCATTAAAAAGTTAACGCCAGAAACTTGTAGCCAGCTTCCGGTTAATTTATCCAATAGAATTGTACAATTAGGGGTAGAAATAGCTCAACAGATTCGATCCTTGAGCGATATTCAATTAAATCTGGAAATTGAACCCTCAACGCCATTCTTTATCTATCCCACACGAACTCTTCTTAAAAGTTCGAGTCATCAACATTTAATCTTGTATAGTCATTCTTATTTTGGCAGAAGTTTAGAAAGTTTTCCTAACTCATCGGACAGTTCAGAATATCTGAATAATCCCTATTTTAATTCAAAACTCCTGGATACGGAAACTTTTCTAAACTTTATTAAAGGATTTTAAAACTTTTTATCCTTGTTTCATCAAAAACTGAAAATCACCATTTATTAAATCAGGGTTATAGGAACATTATTATGATTGAAAGCGAATTAGTTAAAGTCTACCAAGTTGTCAAACAATATCAGGAAGGCGAACGTGATTTCAGTGGGATTAACCTCAATGAAGCTAATTTAAGTCGAATAAAACTGAGCAATGCGAATCTAAGTCAAGCATCTTTTATGGTGGCGAATTTAACCGCCGCCAATTTAAGCGGTTGTAATCTAACAGGAGCGAATTTGAATGTTGCTCGACTGAGTAATGCGACCTTAAATAAAGCCATTTTAGATCGAGCTTCCTTAAATGTCAGTAATTTAGTTCGAGCCGATTTAAGCGAAGCGTCTTTAATTGAAAGTTTACTAATTCGAGGAGAATTAATTCAATGCTTACTCAGTCAAGCAAAATTAATCCAAGCCAACTTAAATGGAGCCGATTTAAGAGAAGCCAAAATTGAACAAGCAGATTTTACCTATGCGAATTTAAGTGGTGCGAATTTACGGGCTGTTTTTGGGGTAGGAACTTGCTTTAGAAGAGCCGATTTAAGGGGAGCCAATTTAACCAAAGCGGACTTACCCAAGGCGGATTTTAGCTATGCGGAAATGCGACAAGCAAACCTCACCCATGTTAATTTCAGTGGGGCGGATTTAAGTGGGGCTAATTTACGCTGGGCAGATTTACGAGGAGCTAACTTAGCGGGTGCAAATTTAAGTGAAGCCAACCTCAGTGGCGCGAATTTAAGTGGCGCGAATTTAAGTAATACTAATTTAGTTAAAGCGAGTTTAGTTCATGCAGATTTAACTCAAACCAATTTAATTCAATCAGACTGGGTAGGGGCTGATTTATCAGGAGCGACCTTAACGGGAGCCAAACTTTATAATGTGCATCGATTTAGTTTAAAAGCAGAAGATCTCAAATGTGACTGGATTGATTTAAGTCCTAATGGTGATCATAGTTATGTCATCCAGTTTAATTCTGAAACCCTGAAAAAGTTTTTTTATCAAAGTCTTCCCACCGTTCAAATTTTCATTGATGCGCCTTTAGATTTTGAATCGAATGTAACTTTAATGCGAATTTATCATCAATTATCTCAAGTTTATCCGGTGATGAATCGTCCTCCCAGTGTAGATGTCGATTATCGGCGCACCACCTTAACCTTTTCCGTCGAGCGAGAAGAACATTTATTTCCTCTGGCTTGTATAACAATTTTTCCCTTCGCGGATTCCTCCTTAACTCAGAAAAATATTGTGACTTTAATGAGGCGAATTAAAGAAGAAAATTTAGGAAACAATCGAAAAGTTCAAATTTTAACGGCCATGAATGAGGTGATTGTTAAAGCCAATGATTTTAAAGCGTTAGTTCGAGAACATCAGACGAATTCTCAATCCCAATTTTTTCAGTCAGCGACCCAAACGATTTTAAAAAATAGCAGTCAGCAGAGTTTAATGGTGCACAGTCATATTAATTTTGGCAAGCGACTCGATGAATTATCGACTCGTCAAACTGATGCAGATTTAAGCCTCAATTCTCGTCAAACCACCCTTCCAGATTTTAATCAAGTGATTGATTTTATCGAAAGCTTTGATTATCTAGGTTAATCAGCGATAATAAATAAAATCCGTTTCTATTTTTGAACTTGTTTGATTGAAGTTGAAGTCCATCATTTACTCCGAAACCTTCTGAAGTCTCAAGGCGCAGCGACTTGGCCCCATCACTTGACGATGGCGCGCCTAGTCGCCAGAGCCTTACGATTGGGACGAAATGCGTTAATTCAAACGGGAGTCCCCCCCAGCTATCCTGATCACTCCTATCGCTTAAGTTATTGGATACCGTTGTTAGTTTGGCATCAACCTGCCATTGTGGTTGCACCGGATAGCATTTTAACGGCACTCCAACGGCTGAATTTATCAGAATGGATTAATCCAGAAACCTTAAACCACCCGGATTTAATCGCCGATAAACCGATTCTGCGAGGAGAGAGTTGGCCCGATGAGGACTTCCGAGGTGTATGGTTAACAACGCCCCAAGCTTGGTTATCAAACCGTTTCAATTGTCAAAATCCCTCTTCGCAAGGAATTGTCACCGTCATTGATGGGGTGGATGATTTAGAAACCTGGACAAGGGAAACCTTGACGGTGAGTTGGCATCCGCAAGACTGGAATGATTTGATGCTGCAACACCCCGAACACCGAGACATGATTCGAGATACACGGGTACAGCTAACACGGATACTCTTTCAACATCCCCCCAACCCCTATCAATGCTATCTGTTAGATCTCCCTGAACAGGAGATGCTTGAACAACTTTATCAACTGAACCTTGATTCGGTGTTGATACAATGGCAGAAATTTTGGCAACGTTGGCAACTTCCAGAACAGTTAAAATGGGCTGTTGTAGATCGAACATCAGGAACCTTTTCCCTATCTTGTAGCCCAGTAGATGTAGCATCTGAGTTAAAACCGCTTTGGCCCCAACAGCCCGTCGTGTTGATTGGAGGAGCTTTAGATTTAGATAAAACCGCCCCGATTTTTCGCCAGTCGGTGGGACTCGGAGAAATCACGGGTGTAAAATTTACCCCAGATCGGCAAAGCCAACTGATTCAACTGTATATCCCATCGGGTTTACCTTTACCCAATACTCCTCAGTATCAATCTGCTTTAATTCAAGAGATTCACACTCTCTTATGTATGAGCTTATCCCTCCAGGGTTTAAGTGTTTTATTAATCGGAGATGTTCCTTTAAAAGCTCAGGTTAGTACCGCAATCGCGGCGGAATTTGGGTCACGGGTACAAGTTGAAACAACAGATTTGCCGGAAAATGGCATATTAGTCACGGGTTGGGAGTTTTGGCGACAATCCCAAGGTCATTTACCGCCACCTTATTTATTGGTAATTGCAACTTTACCCATTCCTTCCTTAGAAGATCCCTTAGTTGCCGGACAAGTGGCTTATTACAAACAACGACGTCTGGATTGGTTCCGCTTTTACTTATTGCCAACAGCTTTAAGTGAGCTACAACGAGCCGTCGCCCCGGTGCGCCAAAGTCAGGGGGTTGTGGCTTTATTTGATAGTCGAGTTCTCCATCGTAGTTATGGAGAACAGGTTTTTACTGCATTAAGTCCTTCCGCCCGGATTGATTATTTGGATAGATTCTGGTTAGAACAATAAGCTTTAGAGACTTCAAATTGGAATTATATCTTGACCTCAGACTTGAATCAACTGCTTTTTTTCTCGATTAAACACAGACAGAATTAAGAGAATAGGAGTGATTGGGTTTGAAGAATACTTAAAATTTACTCGGCTTAGTTTTAGATAGTGATTGTACGCTTTTTTGGTACAATAGCGGTCATTCCTTTGGTGCAATGAATAACCCTGATTAACCGTGAGTAAAGATTTATTAGCCCGTGAAGCCTTAGCTCAAATTCCTAAAATTTTAACGTTATTGGATCGAAATCCCCATAGTCCAACTTATGGGTGTTTTGATCGCAATTTTTGGCATTATAAAATTAAAGATTTTGCCAATGGGAAAATGCAAGCATTGGTTTTACCCTTAGCTTTGGTTTATGATTTACCGATTTCTGATAATCCTTATTATCAACAACCTGCAATTAAAAATTGGGTAGAAGCAGGTATTTTTTATGCAACTGACAACCTTAACCTTGATCGTTTTTGTGATCAACATTTTCCCTTAGAACATTCAGTCAGTGCTACGGCTTTTTCCCTTTTTGCTTGTTTAGAAAGTTATGATTTATTAGGGTTAATGAATTATGAAGCATTACAAGGGTTTGAACGTTGTGTTCATCAATTAGCTTATTATCCTTTTGGTCAAAGTGCCAGCCAAGAAGCGTTAATTATTCTTTGTTTAGAACGCTTAGGTCAAATGTTACAAACTTCTAAATGGCATCGGATTAAAGCTTCTCGTTTAGAACGATTATTTTTGTTACAAAGTCAGGAAGGATGGTTTAAAGAAAATCAAACTTTTGATCCGGGTTATCATACCTTAACTATTTCTTTTTTAGCTCAATTAGATGATTTAAGAGCAGATTTAAGGTTAAAAGAATCTTTACTCAAAGCTGTTGAATTAGCGTCCTATTTTATTCATCCTGATGGGTCTTATGGTGGAGAATATGGCAGTTTAAATACTTATCAATTTTTTCCCTATGGATTTGAATTAGTGGGAGAATGGCTACCAGATGCGTTACGAATTAATGATCGATTTTTACAAGGAATGAAAAATGGGTTATCCGCTTCTTATGGAGATGATTATTTATTAGGAAATCAAGTTTGGAATTATTTACTCGCTTGGCGTGATTTTATCCCTGGAAGACCGCAACCATTACCGCGAGATGTGGCGAGTATTTGGTTAAAGGAAGCAGAAATATTAATTAAGCGTCGTCCCCATGTTGAACTCTATGTCGCCTTAAATAAAGGAGGAGTGTTTAAGTTATTTCGAGAAAATAAATTAATTTTATCCGATACTCATTTTTCATTACAAGTTCGTCAAGGTCGTCAGATTAAAAATGCTGTTGCTCATTTAATGAGTTCTTATACCATTCATGTTGAACAAGATGAAGTGTTAATTGAGGGAGGGTTAAGTTGGGTTAAACTCAATCAATTATCTCCCCTAAAATTAGTTTTAAATCGAGTTTTTATGTTAATATTCGGTCGGATTTTTCCCAATAAAATTAAAAACTTTAAGAAAGATGAAATCCTGAGAGGAAAGCAAGATGCACCCTTTCGATTTACCCGGCGATTTCGTTGGGAAATCAATCAATGGCATATTATTGATGAGTTATATGCTGATTCTTGGCGAGGAATTATTTCCGCAGGAATAAGCTGTGATCAAACCTCGATGGATATTCCCCCTAGCCACACTTTTCAACGCGGACAATTACAACCTTGGTTTGATTTAACCGATGACATTAGAAAGTTAGCACCGGGTCAATGTTTGAAATTGGAGCGACGGTTTTAATTAATAGCGAAAACAATTAATTATAATAGTAATTTAATCTGCGGAGGATGAGTTTTAGGAATGAAAATTAGTCATAACCGATGGTTTCATCCAATTTTATTATTATTTTGGGTAGTATTAGGAATTTTATTAAGATTGATCGGTTTAGGAGATAAGTCAGCATCCAGTATTGAAATTTCGACTTTAGTGTTTAGTTTAGGTCACGGACTGAAAACAATTCCGTTAGATCAATTAATTTCAATTGATACTTTATTATCTCCCTTACGCTTTGAAACCACAACTCAACCGTCGGATGTGGTTTATCATTTGTTCACCGAAAGTAATCATCCTCCACTGTATTTTATCATTAATCATTTCTGGATGAAACTGTTTTCAACCGAGGGAGAATTAGTATCTTTAACCGTAGCACGTTCTTTAAGTTCTATTTTTGGAGTTTTAGCGATTCCTGCTATTTTTAGTTTCAGTTATTTTGCTTTTCAATCATTAATTTTTGCTCAAATCACCGCCGCATTGATGGCTGTTTCTCCCTATGGGGTTTATTTATCACAGGAAACGCGCCATTATACTATAACTATACTTTGGATTCTCGCATCTCTCGGCTATTTTGTCAAGGCAATTAGAAGTTTAGAGAAAGAAAAACCGTTATCCATCATTCAAGTGATAGGCTGGATTATTGTTAATGGATTAGGAATTGCCAGCCACTATTTTTTTATCGTTTTCTTAGGCGCAGAAAGTTTAGTTTTAGCAGGATTTTGGTTCAAAGATTGGCGACATCAATTAAAACTCTTGAGAAGCGCATGGTTAAGAATTTATATCGTAAGTTTAGGAACATTAATCAGTGGGTTAGTCTGGATTCCGATTTTAGAAAGCCTTTCCAATGATCAACTAACAGAATGGATTGAAACTCAATTGAAAGGATTTAGATTAATTGAACCTTTATTTCGGTTAATCGCCTGGTTAATAACCCAAATCTTTTTATTACCCGTTGAAGGAACACTGATTATCATTACAATGATTTCGGCTTTAATTTTATTAACCCTATTAGTTTGGGTGAGTCCGAAAATTATTCAAGGAATTAAATTCAATTTAACCTCCCCTGACACTCAACTAGAAACTAAAATTTTGAGCGGTATTCTTTTTAGCGTTTTGGGGTTATTCCTGATCTTAATTTATGGATTTAAAAAGGATGTATCCTTAGCGGCGAGATATCAATTTGTTTACTTCCCGGTGTTAATTTTAATTCTAGGTTCTGCATTGGGTCGCATTTGGAAACAACCGCAACAATTCAATCCGTCTTGGATTTCACTCCCACCCTTTTTGCAAGATCACGGAAAAAAAGTTGTGATTGTCACCTTAATCATGGGATGTTTAGGGGGGTTAACTGTTGGGTTAAATTATGGCTTTCAAAAATCCCAAAGGTCGGATCTTTTAGCCAGTTATATTATTAATCAATCTCAAACCCCAGTTATCATTGCAACCAGCCAACGAACCCATGCAGAAACTCGATCTCTAATGGGATTAGGGTTAGAATTTAAACGTCAGAATGCTGAAAATTTACCCCAATTTATATTAGTCAAAAAAACAGAGACTTTTTCTCCAACCTTAGCAACAACTTTAACTCAAGTTGAACGTCCCTTTGAGTTTTGGGGGGTTAATTTAAAAGATAATACCGATTTTAGTCAATTCCGATGTCAACAAAATCCCCGTGAACTTCCTGATTTTAATGGATATCGCTATCGACGATATTATTGTCGATAATTGCGTTATGATTTGAGTTTAATGACAAAAGGATGAGTTAAACGTGCAGTTATATCTAACGCTGTCTCCTCTAAAATTAGCCAAAGGTTTAACGCTGGGAGTGGTATTTTTTACCTTAACCAGTATCGGGGTACAAATTGGTAAATTTGTCTTTAATTATCGAGAAGATTGGACAGTGATGTTTAATGTGGATCGAGAGATGAATTTACCAACGTTTTATAGTGCATTGATGTTGGGATTTTGTGCTTGGTTATTAAGTGCGATCGCATCAGGAAAACAAGCAGAACTGGAAAAACAAAAAACCTTAAGTGATGCGAATGATGATGCTCCCGTCAAATATCGCTATTTTCAACAATGGAAATGGCTATCGATTATTTTTGGGTTATTAGCCTTTGATGAAGTATTTATGATTCATGAAATTTTAATTATTCCTGATATTGCAGATGCGTTAAGATTACCTGCTTTTTTACATTCGATGTGGGTGATTCC